>JAGLTN010000007.1 GCA_023135255.1 Planctomycetota bacterium | reverse complement strand
CGTTGCCTACTCTTTTTCCGTTGATATTTGTTTCAAAAATACCCAAAGCAGAGCTGTATAAAAACGCTTGCCTGATTGGTTTTTCAAGTTTGAATTCTTTTCTAAGGTATGGCGGCGGGGGCAGTATAAGCTGACCTGCGGTTGGTTTGCCGAAAGGCCCTTCGCCCCATTTGGCGGTCGGTTTTAAGTTTTTCCATTTGCTGGTATCGAAATCAGGTTTGGTCCATTCTGTACCCTCACGCCAGACGTTGTCAACTTTCAGACTTTCATCGAGTTTGAATGTTTCGGCTGTTCCGTCTTCGTAGACCAGCTCAAATTTGCCAATTATGCTGGCAGGGTTTGGTGAATCGCCATGGTTTATTGCGTTGATGGCAATGATATTTTGCCCTTGTTTTAAAGCCTTAACCAGGTCTGTTTCATGTCTTTTGCCCATACTTATACCATCTATCATCTGGCTATTAACGAAGAATCTTGCCTCGTTATCGACGGCGATGCAACTGCGGGCACTTTTCAGCTTGCCTTTAACATCAATAGTTTTTCTGAAGTAAATATGGCCGGGGGCAGGACTTGTTGAATTACCAATACTTGGGTGCCATAACCACATGCAATCTTCAAGGCTTAGTGGTTTTGGTTTGTCTTTTGGTTCATAAGGATTTGGCGCGTCGTAGCCAATCCATTTCCCCTGCCAGTCAGATTTGTCCAGCAATCCCATTGTCCAGAATGTCGGCTCGGACCATTTTGAAGCTTTACCGTTCTTATCCCAGACCATCACTTTCCAGAAGCATTGCATACGTGATTTTAAAGGGATGCCTTTGTATTCGATCTGGCTGGTTTTGTCGGAGTTAACTTTGCCGCTATCCCATATATCTGTTTTTTGCTTGTCGAGATTTTTCTGTGAGCTGGAAACAAGTATCCGATAAGCTGTCTGAATCTGGCCTTTTGCACCGGATTCAATTATCCAGCTGAGTCTGGGTTTGGTAATATCAATGCCGAGAGGGTTAGTATGATACTCTGTGCGTAACTTCACAGCTGTAATTTTGCTGTTTTTCATAAATAGTCCGCCTTGTGCTGGTAAACAAATACCCGCAATTAGAAATGATGTTAACAAAAGAATAGTAAAGATGCGCTTCATTATGAACTACCTCCTTGTTTTATTAATAACCTACTGATTGTTTTACAAACCAACAATAACCGCTATTACTGGTTAAGAGTTTTATTTGTTCAGCCCAATTATACTGATCTCAATTGAATTTTACCGTTTATCCGCGGGTAAATAATTCAAAAACAACAAGTTACGGATTTATTCGCGGGCATTTATTACCCTGAAGGGTTTAAAATTCTTTGTCACTGCCGCCGTAGATAAGTCTTAATTGACCAATGTTGGGAATAAGACCAAATCTTGAATTAGGGAAAGGTCTGAACCCATTTGGCCAATAAACAAAAAGTGCTTTACCGACAAGATATTCTCTTGGCACAACACCTTTTCTAAAAAATCTTCCTTTGTTGCCGATTCCCTTATTTTTCCACAATCTGCTGTCATAGCTGTTCGGGCTGTTGTCGCCGCAAACGAAGAACTCATCTTTGTTGAGCTTAAATGGCCCACAGATACCCTGGCCATGCGAATTGTTTTTGCGATTTTCCCCAGTGACACTGAGGTAATGACTGTCTCTTGCAATACGAAGATGTGATAAGGTAAGTTCTCCGCTGCCGTAAATTTCCAGCTTTGCCTGCTTTTGAGGTTTTATTTCGCCGACACTGTTAGGCTCTGTTCCCAAATCAAAAGTCAATTTATCTTTAGCGAAATTGAATATAAGCTTGTGGTCAACATTAATAAATTCAACCGCCACAGCTTTGCCCACAACCGACATATTAATTTGTTTCTGCGCAAGTATTTTTGTTTGCCCGTCAATATCAGAGCTGATAGTCATCTGACCATCACCAGTAACCATTGCTTTGTACTTAGTGTCATATTTACTCAACCCTGCACCGACAGAAGCGTTCTTACTCTGCAACTGGGCGTATAAGCTGACTTTCAAATCACTGCAAAATTCCATATTGCGGTAATCAGATATATTGTTATATGCGTATGTACACCTGAAATTATTTCCGAGATTAGTATCATAAAACAAGGTATTAACCTTATCAGCAGGGGTATCTAATGTAAACCGTGTCGGGTTTTGCGGGTCGATGTGCCAGTTGGAACCTTCTGCTGATCTGAAAGGCTGCTGCCATCGATGGCCATTAAAAACGCCATGGTTCGGCTTTACAGGCTGCATGTCATTATTATACACAGGCATCCATAATTCCTGTTGGACTTTTGGCGGCTTCCTCGCTATTTTGCCGTCGATATAAATATCACCGTCAATTATCTCAACAGTTTCTCCGGGTTTGGCGATGAGCCTTTTTATGTAATTTATCTTAGGGTCAAGCGGGTCTTTGAACACAATCACATCCCATCGTTTGGGTTCGAAGAATTGGTAGAGGCATTTGAGGACGAGTATCCTGTCACCATTGCCGATCTTCGAAGTGCCATTGCTTGTATTATAGCTGCCGCAGTTAGGACATCTTGAAGTACTTTTTATCTGCAGGCTTGGATGTGGCAATGAGTCTTTCCTGAGACCATAAGATTCAGGAACAAACCCGTAATCATACTGCTGGCCGCACTGAGGACACCTGAACTGAAAGTGTGCACCTTTTAACGTGTCAGCCATCGAACCGGTAGGTATCCTGAAAGCCTCCATTACAAAGGCTCTGAATACAAAAGCCAGAATGAATGCAGTAACAAGCCATTCGATCGTGTTTACTATTTCCGCTGCCCGGCTTTTGGGTCTGATATTTTCTTTTTCAGTTGATTCAAACATAATAGGTCAAAAAAACAAAATCCTGATAAAAACTTTCAATGAATATAAGTTATTATACCCTTCAGGGTATAAATACTGCTGGACAAATCAAAAGTGTAATTATGCAGATGAAAACAGTATTGGTCAACGATAATATTACGTATTAAAGTTGTTTTTGTTTAAAATCCCGTTTCAAAAACTCCATATACAAAAAACTCTGGTTTTTGACTACAGACAGGCCTTTCAGAGTAGTATATCGCGGAAAATAAATGGTTTTTTGACTAATTACAGGATTAATAAAAATTTTTGATGATTACCTTAATTTTTTTATTGAAAATTGCTTGCTGTATAGAAGTCTTTACAATATAGTGGGTTGCGATGGTTTTGTATTTTACTGCTTCGTTGCAGGTCAGCAGGAAAATGAGAAATGGTAATAAAAATAATGAATTCTTAAATTGTTTCTTTATGAAATGAGGTAGCCTATGTCAACAGTTACAAAAAAAGAACTTATTGGTCGAATTGCAGAGCGCACACAGGCAAAAAGAATTCTGGTTAAAAACATCATTCAGTCTTTTCTCAACGAAATTACAGATGAGTTGTCTAAGGGCAATCGCCTGGAGTTCAGAGATTTTGGAGTTTTTGAGACCAGACAAAGAGCTGCCAGGATGGCCCAGAATCCCAAAACACTTGAAAGGGTGGACGTACCTCCAAAACGCACTGTTAAATTCAAAATGGGCAGGCTGATGCGTGAGAATCTTGCCTCTGTAGTAACCGAGCAGGCAGACAGCAACAGCTGATAAGTTTAATGTATCCAAAAAAATTGTTTAATTGCATTGTAGTTTTGCGTTGTTTAGATAGGTGGGGAAAAAAGTTTAATGAGTGTTTGTTGTTCTCAAGGAGTTTCTTATGTCAGAAGGAACGGTAAAGTGGTTCAATTCTAAAAAAGGGTACGGTTTTATCGCAGCAGAGGATGGTCGCGATATTTTTGTCCATTACGGAAGTATTTCCGGCGAGGGATTCAAAACCTTAGTAGAAGGTGAGTCTGTAAGTTTCGACATCGCAGAAGGAGAAAAAGGTCCCAGAGCTGAAAATGTTGTACAGCATGTTGAGACTAAGTAATTCTATACTAAAAGTTATTCTGGTTTACTCGTAGTCTTGTTTTTAGTATTTTGTTTTATGATCGGGGGGTGCTGTCAGGTTTGGGAGAAGTGGAGTTTTATGCCTGGTTATGCAATTAGAGGGTGACTCTGCAAAAAAATGCATCCTTTTTTACTCTTTCCTGATAAATTGTTTATATTCTTATTATAATCAGTTACAATATTGGTAGAGCTTATGAAATATGCTAAAAAGGCTGTAAAATGTTGATGGCAAATATACAATCTGCTTTGGATTGCAATGTGCTTGTACTGAACAGGAACTACATGGCAATCAAAATAGTCAGGGCGAAAAGGGCGTTTTCATTTCTTTTTCGTCAGATGGCAGAGGTTGTTTCCTGTGAGGACCAGTTTTTTTCCAATTATGATTTTCAGCAGTGGTGCCAGCTAAGCCAACTCAGGCGTGATTTTGAACGGGAAAACCATGATTGGGTCGCAACGGTTAACTTTCATATCGCGGTACCCCGCATAATAAGACTTCTGTTTAGTGACCGTCTGCCCAAAAACAAAGTTAAATTTAATCGAAGAAATATATTCGCCCGCGATAAAAATACGTGTCAATATTGCGGCCAAAAATTTCCAACCAGCGAGCTTTCCCTTGACCACATAATCCCCAGAAGTATCGGAGGAAAAGCAATCTGGGAAAATATTGTCTGCTCATGTGTCAAATGCAATACCAGAAAAGGGGGCAAAACACCAAAGCTGGCTAACATGAAACTGATCCGCAAACCAATAAAACCAAAACACAATGTACTGCTGCATACTCATCTGGCAAACCCGAGATACAAAAGCTGGAAACAGTTCCTCGACCACGCCTACTGGTCGGTAGAGCTTAAATAAACGCATCGTTGCACAGACATGCTGAAACTTTGAAAGGTAAATATGCGTCCAAAAGGAAATAATGACGGCAGGGGCTTTACGTTGGTAGAGCTGCTTGTCGTAATCGCAATAATTGCTTTATTGATGGGGATTTTACTGCCGGCACTGAACAGGGCACGGGGACAAGCTCAAAAAATTGTCTGCCTGGCAAACACTCGCAGACTTGGTGTTTCGATGATGCTTTATCTCGATAGTAACGAAAATCTTTTTCCGCCTGACAGAATAAGAGGCAACTGGGTTGGTATCAATTATGTAACAGTCGGGCCTTATGAAAGAAGGAACCCACGTTGGATATGGTATCTTAATGAGGGAATGGGTTTTGTTATAAATCCGTATAAATACGATAATGAAGCAGACTTTCAAGCAGCGTTGGAGATGGACAACGATTATTATATCTGTCCTTCTTTGAAAAATTTTGAATATATACGAAGTATTAGAAATGGTGCTTATGGATATAACTATCAGTACCTTGCTAATACTCGTGAGCTTGAAGGTGTTCGTAACTATGCAAATTACCCAAGCTCTTTCCTGCAGATCAAAAGACCAGGTGAAACAGTTCTGTTCTGTGACAGCAGGGGCGCTGACATTCCTCATGGTCAGCACGCATATCTCGTTGATCCGCCTAAGATGGCTTATAGCAAAGGTGCAAGGCATTTTTCCCCTAAGGCCAATTCTGTTGGGCCTTTAAAGTATTCTCCTGCAGATGCAAGGCATTTTGGCAAGATTAATGTAGTTTTCCTTGATGGTCACGCACAAAGTATGACCTATGAGCAGCTCGGTTATGAAGTTGACCCCGAAACCAAAAGGCCTGACGAAAAAACTCTGACAGAAATCGGAGGCCCAGGTAAGAATAACTTATGGACAGGAACAGGCAGAGATGAACCTGACGTGAATTAGGTTTATCTCTATGCTGAACGATAATCTTTGTAGGAAAGAGGATTTTTTTTTGAGAATTTCTGTCACCTTTTTTTGATTCTTGTTTCTTTAGTATTGAGCAGGTAATATGTCTATTGAAAGGGAATCGTGGTTATGGCAACAGAAATTTACAATGAGGCCAAATTGCTAAAGGCAAGCTTGCAGGGTGATAGAGCTGCCTTTGAAGCTGTTGTCAAAAACTACCAGTCTTTTATCTGTGCTGTTACCTATAGTGCTACAGGTGATGTTGGTGAAAGTGAGGAACTGGCTCAGGAAACATTTCTGAGTGCCTGGAAGAGTCTGGCACAACTCAAAGATCTGAATAAATTCCGAGGCTGGCTCAGCAGCATCGCCAGGAATATAATAAGAAACTCGTTTAGAAGTCAAAAGCGAGATATCATAAGTAAAGCTATTTCGATTGACCATGTCGAAGATGTTAGAATCAGGGATTCTAAATCAAAAGAAACAGCAATAACCGCAGAACAGCAATTAGTTGTTAGGCAAGCATTACAGCAGATTCCAACAAAGTACTGTGAGCCGCTTGTGCTTTTTTATCGACATGACCAATCCATAAAGCAAGTGGCAAAACAGCTTGAGCTATCTGAAGAAGCGGTAAAGCAACGTCTCTCACGGGGGCGCAAATTACTAAAAGAGCAAGTAGTAACCATGGTTGAAACTACTATCAGTCGTACTGGCCCAAGCATGTTATTTACGGTAGCAGTTGTCGCTGCTCTACCAGCAATAGCACCGCAGGTAGCCAGTGCCGTTATTGCAGCAACGGCGGCGAAGGGTTCGCTCATGGCAAAGTCAGCACCGCTTATAAGCACAATGGGCTGGATTCTGGGGCCACTGCTCGGCTTTATTGGAGCGATAGTGGCTATTAGGCACGACTTCAAGAATACTTCCCGGCGTTACCGCAGGTTCCTTGTATGGTCCATATCAATACAAACTGCCTACCTTTTAGTCCTTACATTAATTGCGCTTCCTTTAGCTATCTGGTGGACCTTGTATCTTGCTCGCTCGCCATGGCCCATCCTTATAATATTTTGTACGCTGGTATTTTTACCGGGAATACCTCTTACCATTTGGTCCAGTCGTCGAGGAAAACAAATTCAGATTGAAGAAGGTACTTACATAAAGCCAGAGTGGAAAACATTAACAATGACAAAAGGGCAAATTTATGGAGCATTTGGGGGAAGTATTTTTGGTTCACTTGGATGGTTGTTTCGTATTACAGCGACAGCAAAAGACTGGAGTTGGTTTTGGATAGTTTTAGCGACAGGTGTTTTGATTTTTCTCATAGCAACTAAATTGTGTTTAAGAGCGCCCAAATATGGTTTTAGAATCGCCAGTGGCGTATTTATTTGTATTGGTCTTTTGAATCTTTTGATGGTTAACCTGCAATGGGATAAGTGGGAGTCTGTTATAAAAGATCCCAGTTTAACTCTTGCAAATGTAAATTGGATAATATCTGCGATGGTGGTGGTACTGATATTAGTCGCTTTGATATCTGATTGGCAACACCAGAAAATGAGGCAGAGATGAAGCGGTTTTTTTTATGTTCCAAAAGTTTTAAGCGAAACCACTCCCCAGCTATCGGGGCCTGTGCATTCTGCAACTACCAAACCATCAGGTCGTAAATGCGCCACCATAAAATAACCCTTATGGAACGTCGCTACATTATATACATCAAAGCCGTTCCACTGGCTTATCTGAAATTCTGGAACATGGCCATGGCCATGAAATTCTATTGTTGCTTTTCATGTTTTTGCTTTTTCTAAGTTGTAATTGTTTTTATATAAATTGCACCCCAGCTCGTTTCAGTTAGGCACTCAGCAGCAAAGAGCCTGTTTTTAGTAATTCTAAAGACAGCAAATTTATCTGTTCCACATAAACCGACATCAAAAGTGTTTATGCCTCTCCATGTGCTGGATTCAAAACTGGCAATATGCCTGTGTCCATGTATTATAGCAATGATATTATAGTCTTTAATTGCCTCATAATATGCGTCCTGCTCTCCTTCCTGCCACCAGGTCGGCATTATAAAATCATAATGATGATACAGCACGACAGGTCTGCCCGAATTGCCAACATTGTTTACCAAATCGCTAACCAAAAACCCAAAGCTGTCCTGAGCGTCTGTCCCTGCTGACGGATATAGATTCAGGTTTACAAAGTGAACAGTATCCCAATCCCAGCTATAATGATATCCATTGGCAGAGATATCTGCGCCGGCGGGTCTTTTGCCAGCGAGTGTTCTGTCTCTGATTTGG
>JAGLTN010000069.1 GCA_023135255.1 Planctomycetota bacterium | reverse complement strand
AGTCTGCTTTCTGACTTTTGCAAGTATTTCCAAACCCTTTTCCAATCCTGGGCCTCTGAAGCTTTCTATGCTGGATCTGTTTGCTTTGTCAAAGCTGGCTTTGAAAATCATTGCAATGCCGGTTTTGGAGCTTATTTCGACAAGCTTTTTTGCAATATCGAGGCAAATCCGCTCATCTTCAATAACACAAGGACCAGCCATTACAAACAAAGGTCCGTCGAGAGATACTTCAACACTCGAAACGCTGCTGTCGCCAATTTTAAAACTCATATTATTTAATCCTGATAAAATTTTATCTTATTGATCTTATAATTCTGTTCATAAAGCCGGCAGGTTTGGCACTTGGCGGAACCAGAACATTTACCGCCTGAGGCATGACTTTGATTTCAACGGGCAATGATGGTCCCGGGTCGCCGTCTATCTGGGTCTTGATTTTTTCCGGCATATCAGAGGTTATAGATATATTTTTACCCTGGGTATAAATTACATTTTTATTGTTTATGTGTTGTCCTAAAAAAGTCCTGATCGAAAGATTAACAAACCTGGCTTTTGAGTTACATTTGAAAACACATACATCGAGCAAACCATCGCTATAGTCCGCATTCTTCAGAATACCGATCCCCAAGGCATATCTTGAAATATTGCCGACGAATACTACAGCCTGGCCTTGAAATATTTCTGAATCATCAACTTTAATCTTCATCTGTGGAAACTTATGTTCCCAGAAAGTTCGCCATACGGGCCAGACATAGTTGCCGTAGGTAATATTGCCTTTCCTGGAACTGCTGACAAGGTCTACTATTTCACCATCAAACCCAAAACCGGCGATCGAGGTAAAGCAACTGCCGTTAAAATTCCCCAGGTCAAAGGTTTTGACCTGACCATTTTTAAAGGTATCAATAATAGTATTTAGTGTTCCGTCGAAACCTAACTCATTGGAAAGCAGGTTTTCAGTTCCACCAGCAATAATAAGCAAAGGCTTGTCACTTCCTTCCAGGCCTTGCATAACCTCTCTTACGGTTCCATCACCGCCAACGGCTACAACCATTGCGCAATTAAAATCGACAGCTGCATCGTTTGCAAGTTCGCAGGCATTTCCCAGTGAGGAGGTAAAAGCTGCTCTTACCTCAAAGCCTTGCTTTACGAGATACTCTTTAAACTTTCGACCAGTTGTTTTGGCACTGGTTGCACCTGCTTTTAGGTTTATTATATAACGAACATAGCCATCATCGGGCTTCATTTTTTATCTTTCTATAAGAAAAACGTTCTTTCCTCGATACCAGCTTCGGCAATTTTTTTGCTCATCAAACTGACATAGCCATTTTTAATGTGTTCCAAATCACCTACACCAATATCATCTTGAACTTTTTTTATAACGCTTTCGTCCGGGCCCTCGATTTCGATAAACTTACCCAACAAGGGTAAAGTATCGAGAACAACCTCACAGCCATTTAGCAACCAGAGCTGACGTTTTTTCTCAAATGCCAACGCCTGGTAATAGCCTATTGCTTCGAGAAGTCTTTTGGCATTGTCAAAGTCACTAACTTCAAATTCTATTTCTTCTCTTCTTTTGTAAAGGCTTTTTTCTTTCGGGCCTTTGTAAGTAAGAAAAACCTTGCTCTGTTCGGCAGTCTTAAGTTTTCTGATCCTTAAAGGTCTATCCTCAGGGGTTGCTGTTTTCCTGAAATAATAGTCAATATGCACCTGTTCGCCGAGAAATCGAGCGCCAATTTCTTTGAGCCTTTGCGAAACAGGCTCGTGCGAATCAACTTTTAACTTTGCCTCAATCTCAAAGCTCATAATAATACCCTGACCAATTAAACAACTATGTTAACAAGCCTGGATTTAATAACAATAACCTTTTTAGGCTCTTTACCGCCCATCGCGGCAATCACTTTTTCACTGCTAAGGGCAATCTCTTTTATCTGCTCTTCGGTAGCATCAGCATCGACAACGATCTTGTCCTTAATTTTGCCTTTGATCTGCACTGCCAATTCGAACTGTGCTTCCTTTACGAATTGCGGATCATAACCAGGCCAGGGTTCATAAGCAAGGGTGGTCTGACAGCCGAGTTTTTGCCAGATGTCTTCTGCAATGTGTGGGGCAAAAGGAGCGAGGATAAGAACAAACTTTTCTATCGCTGACTTCGGCTTCACCTGCATCTTAACAAGGTGATTGACGAAGATCATCATTGCGCTGATGGCAGTGTTAAAACCAAAGTTCTCAACATCGTCACCAACTTTTTTGATAGTTTTATGTAAGAGTCTAAGCGTTTCATCGTCAGCATCGACATCCTGAACAGATTGGCTTAATGCTCCGGTTTCCTCATCGATTACCACCCGCCAGAATCTCTGCAAAAATCTGTGCACACCTTCAACGCCATGCATGTTCCAGGGCTTTGAAGCTTCGAGAGGCCCCATGAACATTTCGTATAGTCTCATTGAGTCAGCGCCATAGTCAGCGATAACTTTATCCGGGTTGACAACGTTGCCGCGAGACTTGCTCATCTTTTGACCATCAGTGCCGAGGATCATACCCTGGTTGATAAGTTTCTGGAAAGGCTCAGGAGTGCTTACATAGCCATAGTCATAGAGGAATTTGTGCCAGAACCTCGAATAGAGAAGATGCAGAACCGCATGCTCTGCCCCGCCTATATACAGATCGACATTCATCCAGTATTTTTCTTTTTCACTGTCGCAGAAAATCTCAGCATTATTCGGATCAATGTATCTTAGATAGTACCAGCAACTGCCTGCCCATTGAGGCATGGTGTTTAATTCTCGTTTTGCTTTGCTTCCATCCGGTAAAGTGACATTAACCCAATCCGGAGCATTGGATAGCGGCGGCTCACCTGAACCTGCGGGTTTATAATCTTTTACTAAAGGCAAAGCCAATGGGAGCTGGTCTTCTGTTAAAGGAATGATCGAACCATTTTTTTGATGCATCAGCGGGAAAGGCTCACCCCAGTATCTCTGTCTGCTGAACAGCCAATCGCGAAGCTTGTAATTGACAGCCTTTTTACCAAGATCGTTTTCTTCGAGCCAGCTTGCTATTTTTTCTTTGAATTCAGCTGTACCCAAATCATTAAATTTACCTGAGTTTATGGCTCTGCCGTTACCAGAGAAACAAAGCTGACCCTTAGCAACAGCATCTTTATCTTGCTGTGATGGAGGCTCGACAACCTGTATTATTTCCAATCCAAATTTGTTAGCAAATTCGAAGTCCCTGTCGTCATGTGCCGGCACTGCCATAATCGCACCCGTGCCATAGCTGATGAGCACATAATCGCTTATCCAGACTGGTATCTTTTGGCCGTTAACAGGATTGACAGCGTAAGCGCCGGTAGCGATGCCGGTTTTTTCCTTGGCAAGGTCAGTTCTGTCGAGATCGCTTTTTCGAGATGCTGTTCGGCGGTATTCTTCTACTGCCTGCTTTTGCGAATCAGCAGTAATTTTGTCAACTAAGGGGTGCTCCGGAGCCATTACCATATATGTTGCGCCAAAAAGTGTGTCAGCTCTGGTGGTGAAAACTCGAATCTTTTCATCGAAGCCGTCAAGGGCAAAATCAACTTCTGCTCCGGTGCTTTTGCCGATCCAGTCATGCTGAAGTTTTTTTATGGAATCTGTCCAGTCCACCTCGTCAAGCCCATCCAGAAGTCTTTCACTGTATTTAGTAATCCTGAGCATCCACTGGCGCATAGGCTTTCTTATAACAGGATGGTCCCCTCTTTCACTTAGACCATTGATAACCTCCTCATTTGCCAGAACAGTACCAAGCTCCGGGCACCAGTTGACAGCCACCTCAGCTTCATAAGCCAGACGGTTATCGTCAATATATTCGGCTTTCCCCTGGTCAGATAAACCTTTCGGAATCACAAGCTCATCTATAGGCCTTGCTTTTTGCTGCTCTTCGTCAAAGTAGCTGTTAAAGAATTTCAGGAATATCCATTGGGTCCATTTGAAATATTTCGGGTCAGTGGTGTTTATCTCTCTGTCCCAGTCATAGCTAAAGCCAAGCGACTTGATTTGCTTTCGCATATTATCAATATTATTTTTTGTTGTCTCAGCTGGATGCGTACCTGTCTGAATAGCATATTGCTCCGCTGGCAGACCAAAGGCATCCCAGCCGATAGGATGCAAAACGTTGAAGCCTTTCATCCTTTTGTAACGTGCGACAATGTCACTGGCGGTATAGCCTTCCGGATGACCAACATGCAAACCCTGACCGCTTGGGTAAGGAAACATATCCAGCACGTAATATTTAGGCTTATCACTGTCGTCATTGGCTTTGAAAGTCTTATTTTCCTGCCAGAAATCCTGCCACTTCTTTTCTATTTCATTAAAATTATAAACGCCTTTTTTATCGCACATCTGATATTTGACTCCTTAGCACAGGCAAAAACAACTGTCAGCCCGAAAACTCTACGCCATAACTGATTATAAAAAAACAAGTTACAGCATAAAAATCATTCCGCTGATTCAATAATCCGACAAGGATACCAGAAAAGACCCAAATAATCAAGAATTCTACAAAAGAGAAAAAAGTCGGTTAACGCTAATGAATCGAAACTTTCCGCAGGATGGTTTATTCAGGCTCAGGCAAGCTGGTTTTGGGGGAGTATTATAAACATCTCTTTAGGCTAAAAATTGCCGTTTTGACCTCTATCTGATGCAAGTGCCTATATCTTATCTAAAGTCAGTAAGCTTATTCGGATACATCTCCGGAATCTGCCATTCGAGTTGCTCATTTGAATCGGCATCGTTCGCATCTTCAATTGTTTGCTCTATCAGGCTTATTGGTTCAGAAACCGCTCTTTGAGGCGAAGATACGTTAAAAACACGAACAAGCACAAAAACCAGGAAGATTGCTATCACAGGCAAAAGCATTTTCGCCGTCTTTCGCTTCGGTGCAATACCACCGTCAGGCAAATTCAGAAGGTTTCTTTTTGCCCAGCCAACAGCCGAATTAAAAGATGTTTGATCCGAATCTTTTTGTGATTCACATTTATCTGTATTGTTTTTTTTCATTATTTTCTGCCCTACTAAAAAAATAAAAAATACATGATTCGCAACATTTCATGTTATCGTCTTATTAAAGAATGAAATTTATTTAGAAGTAAAATTCACCCAAAATCCCAATTCAACAACGTATAAATCAGCCTTTATAGGACCACTACAGCCTCAAAAATGCCCGTCTATAGCTTTACACCAAAAACACTTTACGAATACCTTTTGGATAAATTTGCCTTTTCTAAAAAAAACAAAAAAAGTCCTTGACTTAACTTAATGAATATGGTTTAATACTTCAAGTTAGAGCGGGGAAGGAAAACTCACGAATGTTTATGATCCGGTTTCTTGTATTATAGTTTGTAAGTTATTTATTTTGGAAACTTAAAAAGTAATTGCTTTGCAGTTGTATTGGGAGCGGTGGAGCAGGGAGACGTTGCAGTAACAGAGGAGGATTTTCAAGAGAGAGTACAGTTTATTCGTGGAGAGCTTGCGCGCAGATTTCGTGCAGCATCCATCTATAAGGTGTTCTTTATGTTGTTTAGTTGTGTTTTGTAAATATAAAAATAACAGAAATATTACTCTTTTTTGAGGATGGAAAAAAATGGAAAAAACACTGAAAATCAAGCTTTTAATTGTTTTACTTGCGGCTACATTCATTGCAGGCTCTGCAACAGCAGGGTTGATGCCTATACCCGCAGATGCAAAAACACAGGTGGCAGGCATCGCCAATTCACCTCTTGGATCCTTAGGATTGGTAGACAGTTATGTTTATAGGTACACAGCCGGTGCATATACCAATAAGTACCTTTACACTTATAAGTTGACCAGCACAAATATCGGCATCAGCTTTTTCTCAATCGGTGTTGATGATACCGCAAATCTTACCCTTAACGTAGCTAATGTTAATTACGAGGGTGGCGGTGTTGCTCCTACAAACTGGAGACCTGTTGGCGCACCTCTGCAGAGTGTAGACGCTGGCTTCTTTGTCACACCTATCTATAGCGGTCAGGCTTCGGCACTGCTTTGGTTTGTATGTGATTACGCACCTGTGATGGGCCTTGGCTCTGTATTCGGAACCTCTTCCGGCGTTCCAACATACGCAGTTGGGCAACTTTATACAATACCTGAGCCAACCACGATAATAATGCTGACGACTGGGGCTCTTTGGGGCTATATGCGTCGCAAAAAACGTGCTGTTTAGTGTATCATTTTAAAAAAAAATTAAGCGAGATAACAGAAAGTAAGGTGTGAAAATGAAATTTAGAAGAAAAACAAAATTATTTATGGTGTTAATATTAGCGATAATGACGGCAGGCTCAGCTTTGGCTGCGAATGAAAGTATATATGCTGTCAGTACGGACAATGCCAATATTTATGAAATCAATATCACAACAGGGGTAGTGACAGTTGCTACAACAAGTCAATTTGAATCGGTTAGCTTGGCTTACGATGGAAGCAATGCTTATTATTGGAACGCGGAAGGTCCTAGTTACAGAGGCATGGTAAAATGGAACCCTCTAACTAACATTCACACTTCGGTAAACAGCTTCGATATATCAGAGAAAAATGCGTGCGTAGACAGTTCAGGAAATCTCTGGGTACTTGACAGAACTAACAGCACGGTAGATGGTGCTGCTTTACATGACGCCACAAACTACCTTTACCAGATTGATAAAATTACAGGCGCAAGAACCGTCAGTTATACACTTCCAGATGTCGGTGGATATGCAGCCGGAGATATAGCCTGGGGGCCTGCCGGAAAGCTTTATATTAGTACCAATAATGCCAGCGGCATGTGGCAATATGACACCAACTATAATTACTTGTGGGATCCAACTGATCCAACCAACATAGTGAAAAAAGGCGGCATTTACCATGCCGGTCTCGTGTGGGTAGATGGCAAGCTTTACGGCAGCAGAACATTAGACGGAACAAATATAGGTGCTGTTTTCGAACTTGACCCAACTGATTTTTCAGAAATTGTTGAGGTCGCAAATATGTCGTCGTATGGCGTAACAATTGGTGACTTATCTAACGCGGTACCCGAACCTGCAACAATATTTCTGCTTGGCTTGTCTTCAATAGCCCTGTTGA
>JAGLTN010000068.1 GCA_023135255.1 Planctomycetota bacterium | reverse complement strand
ATGGCCATCCTAAGCCTTTTAATGTGCGGTTCTGGGGGGTGGGCAATGAAAATTACGGCTGTGGCGGGATGATGACGGCGGATTTTTACTGTGATCTTTATATGCAGTATCAGACGTTTTTGTTTGGTTTATCGGGAAACTGGCTTTACAAGATCGCTGGTTCTTATAATACCGAATGGACCGAAGTAATGATGAAGAAGATCGGCAAACATGTTGATGGCATTAGTGTGCATTATTATGTCATGCCTAATGGTTGGCCTGCAAAGACTGGTGCTACGGTTTTTGATGAGGCTGGTTGGTATTATGCGATGTCATCGGCGTTATATACGGAGGCTTTGATAAAAGAGCATACTGATATTATGGACAAGTATGACCCGGACAAGCGGGTTGGATTAATATTTGATGAGTGGGGCGCATGGGTTGCGGAAGAGCCTAACTCGCCGGCGAGACATTTGTATCAGCAGAACACTTTGCGGGATGCACTTTTGGCGGGGGTTTCGCTGAACATATTTAATAATCGTTGTGACAGGGTGAAGATGACGACGATCGCGCAGATGATAAATGTGTTGCAGTCGATGGCTTTGACGGATGGTCCAAAGATGATAGTTACGCCGACATATCATGTTTATGAGATGTATAAGGTTCATCAAAATGCGAAATTACTGCCTACTGAAGTTGAGCATAAGAATGTTTATCAATATAAAAATGACAAGATCAAGGCCGTTAATGTTTCAGCTTCTAAAAGCAGCAAGGACGGCAAAGTTAATGTCACTTTGTGCAATATGGACCCGCACAAAAAAGCTGATGTCGAATTGGTGTTTGAAGGGTTTTCGCCCGCTGTCGCAAATGGGCGGGTGTTGACTGCTGAGAAAATGAATGCTCATAATACTTTTGATGAGCCTGAGGCTATTGGGCCCGTAGAGTTTAAGGATTTTAAGATTAAAGGGGATAAGATAGAATTGTCAATGCCGGCGAAGTCTGTGGTTATTATCAGTTGTAATTAACGCAGGGATATATTATTTTATCTTAACTGAAAATCTTAAGATAAGGGAATCGACATGGCTTATACAATAGGGCTTGATTATGGTACGAATTCGGTGAGGGCACTGCTTGTTGATATCGCTGACGGCAGGGAGCTGGCGAGTTTTGTTTATGAGTATCCGACTGGCAAAAATGGAATTATTCTTGATGAGTCTGATCATAATCTGGCAAGACAGAATCCCGCGGACTATCTTAATGGCATAGGAGCTACAATTAAGGGCGTTCTGGGAAAAGCCAAGGCAGATAAGGTTTTCAGGGCTGAGGATGTTATTGCTATCGGTGTTGATACCACTGGTTCGACGCCTTTGCCTGTTGATAAGGATGGTAATGCTTTGTCGATGAGCGATGAGTTTAAGAATAATCCGAATGCGATGGCGTGGCTTTGGAAAGATCATACGAGTTTTGCTGAGGCTGGGGAAATTACAGAGCTTGCGAGGAAAGAGAAGCCTGAATATCTCGCCAAGTGCGGCGGGGTTTATTCTTCGGAGTGGTTTTTCAGTAAGTTGCTGCATTGTCTGCGAATCGATGAGAAAGTTTTTGAGGCTGCTTACAGCTGGGTTGAATGTTGTGATTTTATTACGGGTAACTTGACCGGGACACAGGGGTCTGATGCTCTCAAGCGGAGCAGATGTGCTGCTGGTCATAAGGCAATGTATAATGAGGATTGGGGCGGATTGCCTGCGAAAGATTTTCTGGCGAAGCTTGATAGCAGGCTTGGCGATCTGCGGGATCGGCTTTACGATCAAACTTATGCTGTGGATACCTTAGCGGGTAAGCTGACAGCTGATTGGGCGGATAAGCTTGGATTGAAAGAGGGGATCGATGTTGCTGTCGGTGCTTTCGATGCGCATTTGGGCGCGGTAGGCAGCGGGATCGGCCCTGGCAAATTAGTTAAGATTCTTGGAACGAGCAGTTGCGATATGCTGGTATCCGAGCCTGGACAGGCAGTACCGGATATCGAGGGGATATGCGGCATTGTGGATGGTTCAATACTTCCGGGCTGTTTCGGCTTAGAGGCAGGGCAATCGGCTGTCGGGGATATTTTCAACTGGTTTGTTGATTATATTGAACCAGGCGGCAAACAAGCGGGCAGCCATCAGGCGTTGACCGAAAAAGCAAATAAGCTAAGACCAGGGCAATCAGGACTTTTGGCTTTGGATTGGAACAATGGAAACAGAACCATACTTGTCGACCAGAGGCTTACCGGACTTTTACTGGGGCAGACTTTGCACACAAAACCAGAGGAGATTTACCGGACATTGATAGAGGCGACTGCTTTCGGGGCGTTGACAATTATCAATCGATTCGAGGAGTACGGCGTTAAGGTTAATGAGGTTATCAATTGCGGCGGGATTTCTGAGAAAAACGCGATGGTTATGCAGATATATGCGGATGTTTGTGACAGGCAGATGAAGATTTCCAGTTCTGCTCAGACGTGTGCTTTGGGCAGTTGTATCGCAGCTGCGGTTGTGGCGGGTGGTCATGGCAGCTTTGCAGATGCTCAAAAAGCAATGTGCTCTGTTAAGGAAACCACGTTCAAACCGATATCGGCAAACGTCTCGGTCTATAAAAAGCTTTATAAACTCTATTTGCAATTGCATGATGCTTTCGGTAGGATCGATTATAACCAAAGCCTGCACAATGTAATGAAAGACCTGCTTGAAATAAAAGATAACACCAACTGCTGAGATAGATAGAAGTCCTTATTTTAAAAGTACTTAGTAAACTTGGCGGTTGTTTTTGCCGATATATTCAAAATTGCAGTAAATTACCCGAAGTGACCTATAATATTCACAATTAGGGGTTGTTTTTTTGAGATATTATGGTAAAATGAGCATACGTGTCTATATGTAATGTGCCAGAAAGGCATTTTAGACGGAGATATAAATTCATTTTAGTTTTGTGAGGCGGAACAATGAAAAAGCATTATATTTTTGCGATTATTTCCATCATTTCTTTAATTTCCTGTGGTGCAGCTTTTGCTGTTGATTGGTCGGCTGAACCTTATGCTCTGTCTCAAACAGAGATATCCATGGAGGCAGCTGCAGAGCCAAATGCTGTGGAGTACAGGTTTGTGTTTGTGAGCTCCCCGACAGCTGGGACGGGCGGAACAAGCAGCGACTGGCAAAGTTCACTGGTTTATACCGATGATGGTCTTAGTGTTAATCATCAGTATGGTTATCAGGTTGAAGCAAGAGATGCCAACGAAGTCGTTATCGGGACATCATCAACGGTTAATAAGTACACTTTGACCCAGGACCCCGCGGGTGTGAGCTTTTCTTCCATATACACCTATTATATTTATGCAATGTATGATGCGGCTTATGGCAATCTTGGAGGTCTTCTTGATCGCGGTAATTCAGGCTACATTATTTATTGCAAAGAGGCTGGCACTGATTCTGGTTGGAAAATTTATAACACCACGACTCGTTTTGACGGTCTTTTGGGTGGCAGGCAATATACTTTTACCAGCAAACTGAGAAATGGTGATGGTATAGAGACCGCTGAAAGTGCAGAATGTTACAGCTATACAAGAGCTTATAACCCTGCAGCGATGGCTTTCAGTGATATTGAAAATGATAGTATTACAGCAAATTGGGGTGCCAATAATAATGGTGATTTTGCGGAATATTACTGTGAAAATACCACCATTGATGTTAATTCAGGTTGGACTACAGATACTTCATGGATTTGTGATGGTTTGACATATGGCACTGAATACAGTTTCCAGGTTAAAGCAAAAAGTGGTAGTGGAATTGAAACAGTTTTTGTAAGCCTTGGTTCTGCTGAAACATTGGATCCAGGCAAAGCATTAAATCCGGATCCTTCTGTTGGAGATGTTCTGATCTGGCAGGATGGAGTGACACTTGGATGGCAAGCCGGTGATGATGCTGTTAGTCATAATGTTTACTTTGGTACAGATTCTTATACGATAGTTGGTTGTGGTCCTAATTCAGTTTTATATCAGGGCAATTACCCAACCAACAGTTTTGGTCCGGTAGCACTCGAAGACAATACCTGCTATTACTGGAGAATTGATGAAGTCGATTCGAACAGCAGTATTCATAAAGGCTATGTCTGGAGTTTTACAACGGCTTCGCAAGACCCTGTGGGCTGGTGGAAGTTTGATGAGGGCACTGGAAATGTCTTTTATGATTCAAGTGGTAACGATAACCATGGAACC
>JAGLTN010000067.1 GCA_023135255.1 Planctomycetota bacterium | reverse complement strand
CCGCGGGTAACTAACTTAAAAATAACAGGTTACGGATTTATTTGCGGAAATTTCTTAGCCTTCAAGGGTATAAATCTTATTCATACCTCAATATTTTCACAGGTCTGACCTTTGCTGCGATGATTGCCGGCAATAAAGCACCCAAACAGGCGGCAACTGTCGCTGAAATAACTATAGGCATCACAACTTCCCAGTCCATTTCATTCGGAATTTTTGTAAACATATATACACTGCTCTTCCACAGCTTAAGCCCAAGTGCCGAACTTACCCAGTGTTCTACGAAATTGACATTTTTCGTTATGATATAACCAAACAAAACTCCAAAACAAGCACCGATAAATCCTACACAACCTCCAAAGCCGAGGAATACTCCCATTATGGTAGATGTCGATGCACCACAACTTCTGATTATGCCGATATCTTTTCGCTTGGTTTCAACTATCATATAAAAAATGCAAAAGATCAAAACAATAACACTGGAACTGACAACACTGAAAATAACAAGTAATATCTGCATCTGCTTTCGAAATTCGGCCACTAAAGGCTCCTGCATCTGCCTCGATGTCTTAATAGAAACGAGCGAAGATCGGTAATCACTCCAACCAAGCTCGGTTTTTGCAAAACTCTTCCATAGTCCCGCTATCTGAGCCATCGCAAGATCAATGTCACTGCCAGATTTTAGTTTTATCTGCACCTGGTCAGCTATGGGCTGATCGATATCGGGATATAATCTTTTCTGAAGTTTATCTATTGGCAGAAATACGAAATTCTTATCTATCTCATATGTGCCTGTAAAGAATATATCAGTTATGGTAAAGGCAATGTTCCTTCTTTTAAACCTGTTTTTGCCTTTCCTGGCAGCATCTTCTATCAAAACACCGGTAGTGAGTGCGACTTTTTTATCGATATTTTCTTTCAAAACCGCTTCGACATCATACTCGTCGGTAATCGGATCAGGGTCGTTAGTAACCGCAATACCAATAAAACCACCAAGAGCATCTTCGTTGCCTGATGGATTGAAAGTCAACTGGTTTGAACTGTCCTTTTGCTTAAACAGACTTTGCTTTAAAGCAACCACCTTTGCTCTGCTTTGAATATCAATTCCCCATATTTCCACTGCCCTGACGTTACCGCTTGCCAGACGCAGCAACCCTTGTGTGGTGATAACCGCAGTAGCAGCTTCTACGGATTTAATATCCTCGAGTTTTTTTAAAAGATGATCGTATTTTTCTATCTTCAACTCATCGGAGGCTGTTATAACAACATCGCCGATAGTATCAGATGCGCTTTTCTCAAATGCGTTAATAAAGCCGGTAAAAAGACTGGATACTACTATCAGCAGAGCACACGAGCAAGCGACCGCAGCAATGCTGAGCAGTACTATTTTTTTCCTACTTAGATATCGCAGCCAGATAACATATTTGAGCATTATATTCTCAATCCATTAATCACAAGAAGGCTTAAGAAGTGGGAACAGAATAACATCGCGTATTGTCGTCACAGACGTAAGCAGCATAACAAGCCTGTCAATACCAATACCAAGACCACCTGCCGGCGGCATACCGTATTTCAAAGC
>JAGLTN010000066.1 GCA_023135255.1 Planctomycetota bacterium | reverse complement strand
GGCGGTAAGCACTGGTTCTTTAATAATATTTTCTACGTTGAGGGCAAAGCCAGATATAAGATGACCGATGCGGCTGAGAATATTTTCAAAAACAATGTCTTTTACGGCAACCATATCAATCCACCAACTGGTGAAAATAATATTACGGTTGACCCAAAGCTGGCTGGGCCTTTGAAATACGGAATTGGTTTTGGTTCTATAGATGGATTTAAATTGAGCGATAATTCGCCCTGCATCGGCGGTGGGATACCGATAATGGTTAACGGTGGTAGAGATTTTTGGGGCAACAGGTTAGACTGTGCAGGTAAGACAGACATCGGACCTTTCCAGCGAACCCATAGAAAAATTTATGTTGAAGATTATATCAATAAAATGAAAGGCGGCTGGCTTGGACAGATGGCTGGGGTAGCATGGGGGATGCCGGTTGAGTTTCAATACAAAGGTGTGATGATGCCTGAAGATAAGATGCCTCTCTGGAAGCCTGAGCATATTAATCGAGGTTTCCATGATGATGATCTTTACGTTGAAGTATGCTGGTTAAAAAGTATGGATAAATACGGATATGATGTAAGTGCAAGACAGGCGGCGATTGATTTTGCTAATACGACTTACTCATTATGTCACGCAAACAACGCCGGCAGAAGTGCTATCAGAAAAGGAATTGCCCCGCCTGATTGCTCACATCCGTTTTATAATAAATGCGCAGATGATATCGACTACCAGATAGAGGCTGACTTTTCAGGTTTGATATCGCCTGGGATGGCGAATAAAGCTATCGAGCTTGGCGAAAGATTCGGCAGGTTGGTGAACTACGGCGATGGTCTTTACGGCGGACAATTCGTCGGCGGGATGTATGCTGCCGCGTTTTTTGAAGACGACATCGAAAAGATAATATACGCCGGGTTGGAATGTATACCGCCCGGGAGCCAGTATTATGAGTGTATTTATGATACGATGAAATGGTGCAGGAGCAGCCGAAATTATAAATCTGTCTGGAAAAAAGTAAACGATAAATATCAGAACAACCCAGACTATCGAAAATTCAGCTGCAACAGGTGGGCATGGCAAAACCAGAATGACCAGTTTAATATTGATGCTAAGATCAACGGTGCATATATCGTTATAGGTTTGATGTTCGGAAAAGGTGACATTGATAAGACGATTAAGACGAGTGTATATTGCGGCCAAGACAGCGATTGTAATCCTTCAAATGCTGCCGGTGTGCTCGGGGTTGTTAAAGGATATGACAAGCTGGACGATAAATTCAAAGTAATGAGCCCAAAAGAAAGATTCATTTTTTCAGAATACAGCTTCGACGAATTGGCAGAGCTTTGCACAAAACTTGCAAAAACCGCTGTTATAAAAGAAGGTGGAATGATTAAGAAAGATGTGCTCGGCAAAGAGTATTTTCTCATTCCGAATAAAAAACCTGTTACAAGTGAATTTGTTCAGTGCTGGGAGCCAAGGCCTATAGCAGGTACGAAATTTACCGAGGAAGAGTTCGCAAAAATAAACAAGGGTATCGAATTTGATATCGATGAATTTGCGCCAGGATTTAAAGTGAGATATTGCGGCAATGTTATCAGGGCGACAAACAAAAAAGTTGACATAGGCATCAAAAAAGAAATCAAAGGTAAAAAGAATGTGCTGGTAACGTTGCCAATGGACTTCAATACCGGCTGTATTATTAAAAAGACTTTTGTCGCACCAAAGGGTAAAACAACTTTAAGATTAAACGTCTCCAGGGAAATGGATGGATACTGGCAATTGCTTGTACAATGTAATGGAACACAAATATTCAGCAAAAACATAAACAAAGATTCTGCGCCGGATGGATTTTGTGATATAGATGTTGACCTTTCGCAATATGCAGGCAGGGAAATAACGCTTGAGCTGGTGAACCAACCGGCGTGCTGGAGAAACTCAATTAATTTCACAGCCTACTGGAATAATATCGAAATTGTTACTGACTAACTTTCAGCTTAGCTGATTTACAATATCAAGTGTCTTTTGCATTTGTTCTTTTCCTGAATCAAAGAGCTAATATCGCCTCGGCATTTAATAAGTTGGTCATATTCATTTCTTTTTCGGGCCAAGATACCCGACTATAGCTCCAAAACCGATGTTTTTTAATAGCTTTCTATAT
>JAGLTN010000065.1 GCA_023135255.1 Planctomycetota bacterium | reverse complement strand
TGCTCCAATTACTGCGTTACGCAGCTTTGCCCAATGCTCGACGTACAATAGTACCCTCCGCTTGATTCAAAACTGCAAGCATTACGCCGGAACTTGTCAACATACTACTTGCGATAATGACAGATGGGAAAAGTTAAAATTAACAAAAAAAGTGAAAAAACAGCAAAATTTTTGTTGCAATTGAACTAATTATGGTTATTTTCGTATTGAGTTAGGGTGAAAATGTCGATATTTCAGTAAGTTTGGGGCTAATTGTGTGTATTTGAGGACATAATTATGAAATTAAAACAAATTAGAGTGGATGGGTATAAGAACCTTATTGACTGTGTAGTTAATCTTGGTGACTTCAATGTTATAGTTGGACCAAACAATAGCGGAAAATCAAATCTACTTGAAGCTATACAAATTCTTTGGCCAATCTGTTTTGGTGACCAGAAAGTAAGGAAAATTATATTTGATGGAACGACTCCGCGTTTCTCTATAGATTATTCGATATGCCATTTGAAAGAACACCAAGGTAAGCCATTGAGAATCGGCATGACTTTTGAAGCTACTATACATAATAAGCTTTGGATAGTTGATTATGATGTAAGCGTTTACTGTAGCCAAGATGAAGATAATCCAGACAAAGGTTTTATCAGCGAGTCATTGACAGCAAAAGAACTTGGTACGCCTGGGCGTGCAACCCTTTATCTGGAACGAAAGCAAGAAGGCAGCCGTCAGGTTCTTCGAGTCAAAAAACATAAGAAGGTTAAGTTAGCCGAACATACAATTGCTAAAACCAATCCCAGCCTTCAAGCAATAGAATCTATTTATCCAGACTTTGCCGAATTGCCTGATGAACTAAGAAGCTTTGTTCATATGATTGAATTGATTGTCTTTTCAAGTACCTTTACATTGTCTCCAGTAAATTTGCGGCGTGATATAGATAGTGAAAAACCTATAAAGAGTCCTCCTATTGTATCTACTTTCGACATATCCCTTGCTCTTGATAAGTTAAAAGAGAAAGGGGAACATTATAATCTTTTCAGGGAAGCGATGAGTGACATCTTAGACTTGGAAGAGGTTGACTTCTATGCAGAAGATTACATTCCACCCTCCGAAAAGGGGGAAAGTAAGCCTAAACGCATAAGATATTTCCGTCTAAAATGTAAAGGCAGTCCACCTTCTTGTATCGAGGAATATTCTGATGGCACATTGGTTGTTGCAGCTATTTTGGTAGCTATTTTATCTGAGGAAGATAGAGGCCCAATTTTGTGTTTGGAAGAATTGGAGAATTGTTTGCATCCTGCTGCAATTGAAAAATTGCTTAGTTTTCTACAGGGCAATGCTGATAGGTGGCCAGTATTGATAACAACACATTCATCTCATTTGCTCAATGGAGTAAACCCGGAAGATGTAAATGTTGCTGTTGTAGATGAAACTGGAGCAACACATTTTGAAAAGATTAAGAACAACCGGGAGTTGCGAGACTACCTTAACAAAGGTCTCATGAATTTTGGTGATTTGTTAGTTGATAACTACAAACAATTCAGGGAGTAAAGCAAGTGGCCAAAGTTCAGGGAAAGGGACACAATAGAGAGCCTATCTCGCTTTTGCTGGCAGAAGGGGTAACAGACGAGTTGTTTTGGCAGCAAGTCAAGGATAGCTCCCTAAAAGGTTGTAGAATTATCACCAGGGACCTTAAAGGCAATTTCAATATAAACAAGAAAGTTGTTGCTAAGGCAGTAGGATATTGTGAAAAGCATCTCGATGAACGTGTCAGGATTTATTGCTGCATTGATCGTGAGTCGCGTGAAGGCAAAGCTCCAGGATTTGAACTTAAAACCATCGTCAGAGAGATTTGCGAGCGTAATATCAAATCTGTTTTAAGCATTGATGCGATAATTGCTACACAGCAAATTGAAAGTTGGTTTTTCTGGGATATGGAAACAATATACAAGTGTCTAAATGTTAGGCGTTCCCAGAGGAAGAAAAATGCTTACCGTCCTCCTGAAAGATACACCTATCATGATATGATAAAACTTTTTCGCAATAATGGAAAAGCATATAATAAAGGAAAAAGATGTGGGTATTTTATTCAACAACTCAACCTTGACAGAATCATTGAAAACTGTAGAGAATTGCGGGAGGGAATTGAAAAGATAAAATCACAGGCGAATGATACAACGAATCATCTTTTTTGAGCAAAAATAACAGGGGGTAAAACGGGGTTTTTAGGGGGACTTGTAATAGAAAATAGGCCCATTGATTTCTCTCTGGGCCTATCTGGTTTTGGAATATCCGCTGAATTATTTATTACAGGATTTAGTTTGTTTTTCGCATTTTTGTTTTTTGGACAATTTGCTTTTGTTTGACAGTTAAGTGGGCAAATTATGATATTCTTGTATGCGACTGGGCCATGGTTGCCCTGGAACATGATCGGGCCTGTAGGTGCTTCTTTTCCGGTAACACCACCTGGTGTTGGGCCTGGCATTTCAAGGTCTTTGTGAAGAATTTGGCCATTAAGTTCGATCTTTATGAATTTAGCATTAGCGATCTTTTTGCCGGTTTCGTCAAACTTAGGAGTCTGCCAGTCGATAACGTATTTCTGCCAGGTGCCGGGCGCTTTGCTTGCGTTCAGCTTTGGAACAGCTGCTCCGTAGATCGCACCCATATCGCTGGCTTTCATTTTTTTCACACCAAAGCTGTCGAGAATCTGTATTTCATATTCACCCATTACATAGATTCCTGAGTTTGAACCCTTTGGAACCATTACTTCCAGTTCGATATGGCTGTCGCCGAATTTTTCATTCGAGTAGATATCAAGACTGTCGCCATGCTCTGCTGCGAGGTTAACCATTGCCTCATTGCCTAATCCGGCAGCTAATCTTTTATTATTTTCTTTAAGCATTTCAGGATTACCAACTGTCCATTTGGCTTTGACCGGGTCTCCTCTGAATGACCAGTTGCTGAGGTCTTTGCCGTTAAAAGGCTTTGCGACCTGACAGGTGGTTGTGCAACAGCCAGTTAACATTATCAGTGCGAGAGCGGATACTATTGCAGGAATTACAGTATTAGACAGTTTCATATTTTACCTTTCAAAATTATAGTTTAAAAATCAACAACCAATATATACCCTTCAGGGTAGTAAATGTCCGCGAATAAATCCGTAACTTGTTATTTTTAAGTTATACCCTTAAGGGTAGTAAACGCCCGCGAGGAAAGTTATAATCCCGATGTATCGGAATACCCGCGGATAAACGGGTGAATTCAATTGGGATCAGTATAGTTACCCACGGATAAACGGTAAAATTCAATTGGGATCAGTATATCTTAGCTTAAGCGAAACGTCAAGTGTTACAAATAATACCATTTATGGTAGTATCCCGATATACATCGGGATACCTGCGGATAAACGGTAAAATCCAATTGGGATTAGTATTGATCTTTCGCTTAATGCAGTTTTTTTCGGCTGTTAATGCAAACTCTTTATTGCTTAGCACTTAAAGGTTTATGACAGGTTTAGCTTGACAGATATGGCGGGCGGGCTTATTGTAGTTGGCTTTATTACGTTTATCAAAATAAGGATTTAAAGATGTCAGAGAATAAGAAAAAAGGTTACAGAGATACGCTGAATCTGCCTAACACAAGTTTTTCTATGAAGGCAAATCTTGTCCAGCGTGAACCCCAACAGCGTAAAGCGTGGGCAAAAGCTGACATTTATAATAAAATACGCGAAAATAAGGCTGACTTGCCTGCTTATATTCTGCACGATGGTCCGCCTTATGCTAACGGCGATATTCACATGGGTCATGTCATCAACAAGGTGCTTAAAGATATCGTTGTAAAATACAAGACGATGTCAGGATTCGATTCGCCATATATCCCCGGTTGGGATTGTCACGGGCTGCCTATTGAAGTTAAAGTCATGGCTGAGCTTGGCGATGCCGCTAAGGACATGAGCAAAGAGGAAATCAGGAAAAAGTGTCAGAAATACGCAAGCAAATATGTGAAGCTGCAATCAAAACAGTTTGCTTCGCTGGGTATTTTCGGTGATTTTAAAAATCCGTATCTGACATTGAAGCCTCAATATGAAAAAGGTATTCTTGAAATATTTGCTGAGCTCGTCGGCAAAGGCCTGGTATATAAACAGCTAAAACCTATTCACTGGTCGATCGGTTGTGAGACGGCGCTGGCAGATGCTGAGCTTGAATATCAAGATGTGGAGTCTTCAAGTATTTTTGTGAACTTCCCCGCTGAGACAGAAACCTGTGAAAAGCTGAAGGAACTCGGGTTAGTTGAGGCCGGCAGCGAGCGAAAAATCTGCTTTATGATCTGGACGACTACG
>JAGLTN010000644.1 GCA_023135255.1 Planctomycetota bacterium | reverse complement strand
TCACACTATCAAACGAAGAAACACTCAACCTCTCTGCCGGCTTAGCTGAAGGAATAACCGTTATCTCCTCTGTCTCACTTACACTGCTGTTACCATCGCCGTCGGTAATCACCGCAGCAAACTTATAAACTCCCGCTGCCATAGGTTCACTTATCCACTCAAGCAATTCCGCCTCGATCCCATATTCACCCAAACCGAAACTACCCCTGCCAAATCCGATCGACGCAGAAGCTTCAAATCCAAAATCACCCAGCCCAAACTTGCCAAGCCCAAGCCCGCCTTTATCCTGCCATTTATCCCAGACTTTTATAACTCCCTTACTAACAGGCTCATCGTAATCAATCTCTCCGCTGCCCCCATTATTGTAAATCTGTATCGTTGACCCTACGGGCAAATTCTGATTACGAAGAATTTTGATCTTAACTCTGCCGCTTCCCTGCTGACAAATATCCAGCTCACCACTCAAATCCAGATGGCCATAAATTTTATCAACAGCAAAAACATCTATTCGAACCGCGCTTTCAAAACTGCAACACACATGCACCATCATCTGACGTTGCCTGGGCTCTACCGTAGCTCCTGCAAACTTGCCGTTAACATACACATGATAAAGTTTATCTTCCCAACCCGACCGCCACCTTACCAGCGTAACCCCCGGCACAGCCTGGCCGCTGCCGTCTGACCTGCTTCCAAAAGGCAGCTCAAAAACCCTCACATTGTCAATCCCATCACTGATAAGTTTCATCTCATAATGTTCCCAATTAAGTTCAAAAGGTTATACGCGGACAAATAACTTCAGAACAACAAGTTACAACCTTACTCGCAAATATTTACTACCCTAAAGGGTACTAAACCGCCAGCTGATTATAAACTATCTCATAATCACAGCAGACCTCACATCCGCTGACTCGTTCACCACAAACCTTAAAAGAATCCATCCTCAAATTATCAAACACATCGCCCTTATCCGTCACCAGCTTATGACTGCACCCATCAATAAAAACATTGATCGCATCTATCTTGCGCTGCATATCCTTATGACTAACTGCATTCAATATTCCCTTCTGCTTTATCACCCTGCCCCGACTGCCAAGGTCTATACTGACAACACCGTCAAGCCCGCAGACACTTTTCTCAATACTGTCTCTTCGCAAAGCCCCAACCTGAATTTTAAAATCAAGCCCGGCAAAAATATCATACCCATCTAACGTCGCTCTCATCTCAATCGCACCTTTATATATTGCCCCAATTGAATTCCCCCGTTTATCCGCGGGCAAATAACTTAAAAATAACAAGCTACCGATTTATTCGCGTACATTTATCACCCTCAAGGGTGTATACTAATCACGAACCAACCTTACAGACGCACCAACTCTGGTAAAATCACAACTACCATCACCATCCGAATCAATACTGAGCCGACATCTCTGCTTAGCCTTGGCCAAAAGTTTTTTATAATACAAACTCTTCTTCCAGTACCCTTCGCCATCGCCTTTACTGCCTAACATCGCATAAATACTCGATATAACTGCATAAACACCAGCCCCTTTCAAAACATCAGGATTAACAATATCATCAGCATTATAATCGCTCGCCGGGTTCCCAGGTCTGATACCAAAATATTCCGTCAGCATAAATCCCGCCTCCGCTGCCTGAGGCCGAAATGTACTTATCCGGTAAGATATCTGCTCTGCGTTACCAACAGCAACTGCCAGCTCATCACTATCAGCCCTGACAACCGACACCGTCAACTGACTCTCCGAGTCAACCGATACTATTTCGTAACCGCCGTCAATGTCACCATTATCAGACAAAAGATAAATAACCCCACCAGCGATAACGCCCGCACTCTCGAAATCCGCCCCGCTGCAAGTAAATGTAGTACCGCTCAAAACACCATCGTTACCCGAAACCAACACCTGCCATGGCAAATGAAGACTGCCAAACAACATAGGCTCATATTTCAAAATATCAACATCATTTGAGAAACTAACCATCTGAATTTCCCCTCTGTAGATTATGACTTGAGTGTCCGCATTAAACGGACACTCAAGCCCAGGCCGCAGCCAAGCTGCACCTTCCCCCCATTAATCAAAAACTAACTCGTAGCAAGCCCGCGAATCAAGCCATGAGCCGCCTCATTTTTCAACTCAACAGTATACTCGCCGATCAATTCACCGCATTCATAGTCGCCGCCACTGGCTAAAGGCTTAAAGTAAAAACTTCTGCCCGCCATCGGCAACACATTCACACGCGACGAGTCAAGCATCAGCACTGCATCCTGTGGCATCCAGCGACTTGTCACTATCCTGCAAATACCAAAATCGCTCTCATAAATACTAACCATATTGGTAAATGTAGTATCATTAGCACCATAGCTTCTGCTCTCACCGCAAAACGCATTGATACTTCTCTTCTGGGCGCCGCCAACAACGATCAAATCAATATTACCGTTACTACTCTCCCATATCTGCCTCAGAGTATAATTGATCTTACTCTCATCAAGCCCCGTACCAGTAGGAAAACCGCTGTCACCAGTCCGAAAAACATTACTTGAAAGATGCGAAACAATACCCTTCATTGTCCTGCGAACCGATGAGCTGCCCTGTGGATCACTCGCAACCTGACCGCCATTGATAACCGTATTCTCAAGGTCCCTTATCAACTCACGCAGTCTTTCCTGCTTTTGATAATCCATCTCATCAGCCAGCCCAAGCTGACTCGCCGCCATATCCGTACCGCTGACCTCAACCGTCGCCGTAAATATCTGAGTATAGTTACCACATCTGCTTCGATTATTAAACCGAACTTCAGGCTTATCCGCGCCTTCAATAGCAGCATTACCCAAAATATTGATAACCTGATCATCCGCCAGATCTTCAGCACTACTTCCGCCATAGCCGCGAACGACAGTCAATGTATCACTGTCAATACCAGTAACCAGCATCAACTCTTCACTACCTTCAACCTGTATCTGATCGCCAACCCTGAACCTGTTGCCATTATCAACAACAAAATCAGTATCAACATCAGCATCGGTAAACGTACTGTCATTGACAGCATCCTTATTAGGCAAAAGTTCATCCTCAAGCCATTCATGATGACTACTCCTTGCCTCCCTTAGCGGATCACCCAGCGTATCGAGCAAAGGCGTCTCATAAGGCGACACTATCCCGATAAGATCCGAAACATCTTCCGCCAATTCAGGCAGACTCGTACCTGCTGAATATGTTGCTTTACCCGTAAATGCCATTTATTTTTCCTCCCATCGCTTCGCACATCCCAACCGGATACACGAAACTTTTTTTAATGATTAATAATTTTTTAGACGTACTCTAAATTCTAAACATAATTTCTTCGCAGCTTCAGATACTCCTGAAGGTCAACCCTGCTGCCGCTCGCCACAGCCTTCTTCGCGAGCCTCTCAAGCCCACCGCTCGAAACATCCGATGTTCTATCTTTCGCCGTAGCAGTTTTCCTACTTGCTACCACACCCTCTCCATCACTGCCGGCAAACAAATATCCCTTCTCGACTCTAAGCTGCTCCACAACCCCATCAATATCCGCCTGTCCATCTCCAGCGATTCTCGATTTAGCCAGCAGCACCGCCGCCTCAACATCAACCGCACCTGCCGCCAAAAGCTTATCACTCAAACGCCGCTCCTGTTCAACCATACTCAACTTACTGGTCAAATCATTAGCCTCGCCGCTGACCTGTGCCAATTGATTCTCAAGAACCGCAACTTTTTTCTCAGCACTCTGCGCCCTTTTCCTGTAGCGGATTGATTCAGATACAGGAACAAGTTTCCCATCTTCCTGTTGTATCTCGTCTGTCTCTGACAGCCCAACTTCTCTTTCGTCTAACTGACTCATTCTCTTTCACTCCAATAAAACATATTATTCACACCTGAGTTTTCCGTTTATCCGCGGACAAATAACTCAAAAACAACAAACTCTGGATTTCTTCGCGAGAATTTATCACCCTAAAGGGTGAGATTTTCATAACCTAATTCCTTAAGCACCTGCTCTGTCGGCACACCCAATTCCTTTTTGATTTTCGCCTGCTCCAACTGCTCCATAGTATCCTCAGGCAGAGGACTCGGAAAAAACAAATCAACATCCCTGTCTGCCTCATCTGTCTTATAAATATTCGCCTTATCAAGAACCTTAAGAACCATAGAAACAATTTTCTTAAGCCCTTCACCATAAGTAAACTTCTTGCGCTCAGTCTTGCTCAGCATACCCATCAAAGTCATCTTAATAGCAACCGCACTTGTCAAATTGCCGACCCTGTTCTTCAAAATACCAGCAACAACAGGCGTAACCCCGCTGGCCTTATCCATCGCATCGCGTATCTCGCAAATATGAATATCCTCGGTCGGAGCAGACCTATCCCCCCCGAACTCCTCAATTGTAGCATCCGGATTATCCGTATACCACATCCTCCCTGGAGCGATAGGTCTATCCTCAAACCCCTCAATACCCTTGCCCAGATACATCTTAAATGCCTGAAAAGTTATCCTGTTAGCTCTGTCACTAAGCCTTGTATTCAACTCATCCTGCAAAGGTATTAACACCTCAACGTCACTAACCCCTTCATAGTAGTAAGGCTGAGCAATGTTTTGTATGTGAACAACCGGCAAAAAACCCCAGCCAAGCTTACCCTCTGCAACAAGCTCTTTTTCCTCATACCTCTGCCAACCATCCGCCGAAGTTATCTCCGTAACAGTTACAACTTTCCTTCGGTCATATCCCCTGCCCTTTATCAGCTTTGAGAAAAAACCATTATTATTACTAACACTATTCCGCCTCTGATGAAAATGCTGTACGTAATAACGTACCTTCTTGTAATCATCCTCATCCAGAACAGGCAGCGCCCTCGGTGCCTCGATCAATTCAAGATCGATTGTCCGTGCTAATTGCAGCACGTCAGTGAGTGTGTGTGTACGTGATGAAAAACTGTTGTGTTCTAAGATTTCTTTGCCAGGCCTGACAAAACAATCGACAAAACCATAAACACCTCCAAGCACCGCCATATCCTGAAAAAACCCAATCCCCCCATTAGTCGAAAACACAGCTTTTATAATTGTCTCTATTTCTAAGCGTTTCCGAGAAGATGGTGATTTGGAAATAAAATTTATCGGCTTACCAAACAAAAAGTCTACCGCCGCACTAATTCGCCATGCAATATCGTTCTCTATTACAACTTCCTTGCGCTGAATATTCTTAACTTTGCTGCTGGAAAATATACCCCCCCCAGCTTTACTCGCATATCCGGTTATTCTGCTCGCAAGACCATACTCCTGCCCCTGCCTGTAGCACCTGCCGCACGTATCACCCTCACCACCGCTGCCCCCGTCATACATCTGGTTAACATAATAATCCCACAACTTGCCGAAATGATTTTGAACATCAACTGCCCTTTCATCAACAAGCCATTCCAGATAATCCTCTTCAAGACCCGCATCACCAAAATAACCAAGATCAAATCCCATTTTTTCCACCCTCATTATTTTCTAACATTCTAATTCGTATCTGTCACTGTCTCTGTCACTATCTCTAAACTTCTACAACATTAGACGAATTCCCGCCACAGAGTCGAAAATCCCCCCGAAAAAATTACACTACATCCCCCTAACCTCTTATAAAAAAAGACCTTAAAACTCTCCCAAAAAATCCCGGAAACACCAACCATTACCCCCGCTTTTGATTGATTTATTAAAACCACCCTCATCGTTTTCAAATTCCGAGCCACGAACGTAAGTGAGTCGGTTTATTCTCCCCCACCCAAATCCCCCCGAAAAACTTCAAAATCCCCTCTCATCTCTACTCAATTTCAATTGTATAAGTAACCATTTCCCTACCCTGTCCCTTTGCCTGCACCGCCCAGCTGCCGTCAGGCCTCAAAACACCCGATGGACAAGAACAGGGAACATCTTCCGGGTAACAATTATCCGCTACCACTATCCACATTCTCCCCGCCGCAGCCCGCATCCGCAGATTCGTCTCATGGAAATTCCAGTATACATTCCTCGACCATTCACTACCATTGCGTCCCCCGTTAACAGCCTGAAATATTATCTTCGCTCCCATCTTCGACAGCTGCTGACTCAGATGCGCATCCGGCATCGGCGTACACATCGGGTTCGCCCACATATCATTACATATAAGACCCCCAACCCTAACCCCGCAAATCTCAAACGTCCTCAAAGGCCTAACAGCATAATCATTAATCTCACCCTTAGGAGGATCATCCCAGCTCCCCGTAAGCAGCGTCTTACTATGAAAACCCAAAAACTCACCCTGCTTATTATAAAACCGAATCTGGTTATAGCACTTCCCGTCGTCCTCAACAAAACATGTCCCCAACACCAAAGCAAGCTTACCCTTCGACGCCTTCTCAACAATCTCCCTAAGCCCCTTATCAACCCTGCCCTGATCGAAAATATGCGTATACCCGCTAAGCGACCCCTCAGGCGTCAAAAGTATATCAGACTTTTCCGCAATCGCCTTATCGATAGCCCACTTTATCGTCTCAACATTAACTTCAATATCTTCACTGACAACTATTTGTGCTGCTGTCACCCTAAGACTCTTCTTTGCCTTTTGTCCATCTTTAACCATACTCTTGTCAGCCGCCTTTCCTGATTTCGCCAAATTTGCGTTCGTACCCACCACGATCAAAACAACGAAACCGCAAACCAAAAAAATAAATATTTTTCTGAACAATCCACTCATTAAAAATCTCCACCTAAAGCCAAAAACACAATAAATCAATCACAACAAAACCAATTCTCACAAATTCCCCACTACCTGTCAAACAATACCCCAAAAAACACCCTTAGCCCCCCTCTTTTTCTTTTTCAAGCATCGCACTATCTCATCATAAGCTCTCTTTGACACTTTCGTCTGTTCATCGTCCTTTTCTGCATTACCCGCCAGAACCTTCAGGAACCTTAGGAACTTCATCCAGCCAATTATCACTCATCATTGCGAAGTCAACAAAGTTGACAACACAATCCCCATTCCAATCACCAACTAATACGGATTGGCATTCATAGTCAATAGTCGTAAATGTCCAGACTGGACTTGAATACGTCACCTCACCTCCGATAACTTCATCAACTTGCCAATTGTAAGTAGTCTTCCAATCGAGATAGCCATTAACATCAAGGCTTGTATCAGTTAGACCAGGGAAAACATATACAGGTCCGCCCTTGTTATCATAAAGATGGACATTAAATTCAGAACCAGCATCACCTTCCCATATGAGGGAGGTATTTGGGTCTATTCCAACAGTACCATTTTTGGGAGAGTCTATCGTAACTGGAGGGGTAACAACATCAAAATTATCGAAGAATATGCCTTCTTGTCCTGGAGAATATCCAATTGCACTGATATCTCCAAAGACACCTTCATCTATAGAGATGCTAGTTGATGATAATACTATATCATCATTACCAAGGAAAGCTCCTTCCCCAGCAAGTCCTATAGTGAGCTGACCGGTTGAACTATTGACAGAAAACAAATTCTCGTCTCCGTTGTCTATGATCACATATAACTCTAAGACAGGAAGGGTTACGCTGTCACCATAAGTCCATAGGGTAAGCCATTCTCCCCACGTTCTCCCCGCCACATTAAGATAAATACCTCCATTAAATCGAGAGATACCAATAAAATACATATCCGTAACCTCATAAACTGGTGGAACCCAATCAAGAGTGGGAGTAGCACAATAATAAGTGTTGGTAGCTGGATATACCCCATTAGGTCCATGAGTTGCGACATAATCCACGAAATTATTAGTCGCTCCAGCCGTATAAACCGCATCCCCCAAAACATTTCCAACACTTACCAACATTACTACCATAACAAAAATATTTCTCAACGTCTTCATAATACACTTCCTTTCGTCCATAGGATGTTAATTAAAACGGAGGGATGCCACCGTCCCAATAAATTCGACTCCTCCGAAAGAATTAGAAACACCAAAGCGGGCATTATACCAAAATAACCCAAGAAAATCAAGTAATCAGCACATCTTAACAGGGCAAACGCATCTAAATTTTTAATACTTTCAGCATATATTGCTCATCCCAGCCTGCTAACCTTCTGCTAAATTCAACTAATCCTGCTTCAATACTCTTAAAATCAAAAAATCTCAGCCGAAATTCACCGAAAAAAACAAAAAATCCTTGCTGTTAACCCAAAAACCCACAAAACCCCCATTTACCCTCTGTTATTTTTGGTCAAAAAGGGTCAAATCGTGGTCATTTTTCGGAAAAAAAGGGGAAAAAAGGGAAAAAACCGGAAAAAAGGTGAAAAAAGGTAAATT
>JAGLTN010000643.1 GCA_023135255.1 Planctomycetota bacterium | reverse complement strand
TCAACGGTGCTGAGCGTGTTATTGTTAATCAGCTTCACCGTAGTCCTGGTGTTGACTTCGTTGTAGACAGCAAAGAAGGCGACAGGGTATTGCATGGCGGCAGGATCATACCAGAGCGGGGCAGCTGGATCGAGATCAGTGTTACGCGCAAGGATGTTTTGATAATTAAGATCGATCAATCCAGCAAGATACCAGCAACGGTATTTTTGCGTGCTATCGATGAAAACTACAGCACGACGGAATCAATCATAAGGCTGTTTTATCCGACAAAGATAGTTCCTGTGTCCAAGCTTTCACCTGCGATGTGGACCGTTGGTGAGGTAGTTGACACTAAAAGCGGTGAAATAATTGCTAAAGCGGGTACTCAGATAGGCGACAGAGTATCGTTGATCCAGGAAAGTACACTCAAGAAATTAGAGATCATTGAGAAGGCTCGTGATACGCTTATTCTTAATACACTTGCTGAAGATGACTGTCAGAGTCAGAAGGATGCATTGCTTAAATTTTACATGAGGCTCAGGCCTGGTAATCCTCCAAATGAGGAAAAAGCAAAGCAGTTCTTTTGTGAAAAATTCTTTGACGAAAACAGATATCGTCTTGGAAAGGTAGGCAGGTTCAGACTTAACCGTAAATTTGAGCAGAACGTCGATGAAAGTATTATGATACTTCGTTCGGAAGATTTCCTCAATACGATGAAGTATGTTCTTGCGTTGCGTAACAATGAAGGTTCCGTTGATGATATCGACCATCTTGGCAACAGAAGGCTGCGTACAGTAGACGAGTTGGCAGCAGATGAGATCAGAAAAGGTCTTCTGAAATTGCGTAAAACTGTTCAGGAACGTATGAGCTCTAAGCGTGAATCAGAGGAAAAGATCAAAGTTGCGGATTTGGTTAATTCCAAGAGTGTTTCCAGCAGCATTAATTATTTCTTTGGTCGTGGTGAGCTTAGCCAGATCGTTGACCAGACTAATGCTCTCAGTCAGCTGACTCATGAAAGACGTTTGTCTGCTCTTGGTCCTGGTGGTCTTAACAGAAGACGAGCAGGTTTTGAGGTTCGTGATGTTCATATCAGTCACTACGGCAGAATTTGTCCGATTGAGACACCTGAAGGTACTAACATTGGTCTTATCTCTTCGCTGGCGATATTCGCATCGATTGACGAATATGGTTTTTTGCTGACACCTTATTTGAAAGTTAAAAACTGCAAAGTCACTAATAAAGTTGATTATCTCCGTGCTGATGAGGATATGAAAGCTATCATTGGTGCTCCGGCAATTGTCGACCATAAAACGAAGAAGATCAAATCCGGAATGGTTCTGGCGATGAAGGGCGGTGAGCTTGCACAGGTCGCAGATAAAGATATTCAATATGTGGATATTTCGCCTAAGCAGACAGTTGGTATTTCAGCTTCGCTGATTCCGTTTTTAGAGCATGACGATGCTAACCGAGCTTTGATGGGTTCGAACATGCAACGTCAGGCAGTTCCCCTTTTGAAGGCTGAAAGACCTCTGGTTGGTACGGGAATGGAATCGGTTGTCGGTCAGAATTCGAGTATGGTAGTTCGTGCTAAAAGAGCAGGAACTGTAACGGCTGTTGACGCTACTGAAATAGTTGTTGATGATTCTGACGAGTACAAACTTTCCAAGTTTATCGGCCTTAATGAAAGAACCTGCCTTAATCAGCAGCCTATCGTTAAGCTTGGTGAAAAAATCAAGAAAAATCAGATTATCGCAGATGGCGGCGGAACTGATAATGGTGTTTTGGCACTCGGTAAGAATATCCTTGTTGCGTTTGTTTCCTTTGACGGGTTTAACTTCGAGGATGCTATTATCATCAGTGAAAGGCTTGTTAAGGATGACACCTTTACAAGTATTCATATTGATGAGTTTA
>JAGLTN010000642.1 GCA_023135255.1 Planctomycetota bacterium | reverse complement strand
TTACCGTTTATCCGCGGGTAAATAATTCGAAAATAATAAGTTATGGATTTATTCGCGAATATTTACTACCCTTAAGGGTATAGTTGATATTATTGGGTAATAGCTTATTATATATTCTTGTGGTATCTTGTGGTGGACATAACAAAAATAAACCATATAATGCTTTGTTATATTAGTAACTTTAATTCTGAGGAGATAAGGACATGAAACCTCGCAAACAGAAATTATGGGCATTAACATCAACACTACTGATTCTGTTGGCTCTGGAGTTTTGCCTGGCGGACCCAAATATCCCGGCGGATCCAAATACCCCGACGGATACCAATACCCCGGCGGAAGATTCAGCGACCGAATCTCCGCAACCTGCTCAGGTAAACGTCCCGAAAGAAAAGGTTATCCAACTCGATGGAAAAACTTCGATGACATTTGTTTACATACCAGCGGGCAAATTCATCATGGGTGCCCCCACTGCCGAATACAGGAAAGAGTTCGACGAGGACCCCGTACATGAAGTCACCATCACCAAAGGCTTCTACATGGGCAAATATGAAGTCACGCAACGGCAATACCTCGCAATAATGAAATACCATAGCGGCTTTGTATTCGCAGGTGATGACCGTCCCGCTGAAAATGTGGAATGGCACTCGGCAAAAGTATTTATGCGGAAGATGGAATTAAAAACCGGATTAAAATTCCGATTCCCAACCGAGGCCCAATGGGAATACGCCTGCCGAGCTGGAACAGAAACCGCTTTCAACACAGGCAATACAATAAACCCAGACCAGGCAAATTATAATTGCAGATACAGCTATCTCGAAGGTCTTAAAGGTCTGGCAATTGACGAGACAAAACCTGTGGGCAGCTACAAACCAAACGCCTTCGGCTTATACGATATGCACGGCAACGTCTCGGAATGGTGTCAGGACTGGTACCAGGTTGACGCCTACAAAAGAACCGTAAAAGAGGACCCGCAAGGCCCAGACAAAGGCCTGAGCAAAGTCATCAGGGGAGGTTCATGGAAAGACGGCCCGCAAACATTAAGATCTGCTGAACGTGCTTCAAGAATACCAGGCGCAGACAGAGGCTTTGTGGGTTTCCGTGTTGTCTTGCCGCTGCAATAATAAAAATACAATAACGATAATATAATGATCGCAGTTGAACTTTACCGTTTATCCGCGGGTAAATAATTTAAAAATAATAAGTTATGGATTTATTCGCGGGCATTTATTACCCT
>JAGLTN010000641.1 GCA_023135255.1 Planctomycetota bacterium | reverse complement strand
TTTACCTACGGTCCAGTTTCTTTGCGATAACTGTAAAAAGAGTTTCACGCAGGCAGCCCAGCAGATCACGGGGCATCTGGTTACGGTAGATTTTTGTCTCAATCGCTCCACCAAAACCGCTCCTTCAAAAGGTTCCCGAGAAAATCGGTTAAAACTTCATCCCGATTATACCTTTAACAATTTTGTAGTCGGGCCGAGCAACCGCCTCGCTCACGCCAGTTGTATAGCAGTCAGCCAAACCCCCGGCAGCACTTACAATCCTCTTTTTATCTATGGAAATTCCGGACTCGGAAAGACACATCTGTTGCACGCTGTCTGTTGTGAAACCAGGAAAAAATTTGAAAACGCGAATATTATGTTCCTCAGTTGTGAGGATTTTGTCAACAGGTTCATTCGTGCCATCGAAGAAGGGAATTTGGCAGGCTTCCAGAAGCGTTTTCGTTCAGTTGACACGCTGGTCATTGATGATGTTCAGTTCTTACGAGAACGTGAACAGAGCCAGGAGCAGTTTTTTCATACCTTCAATGCGCTTTATAATAACGGCAAACAGATCATTCTAAGCGCCGACTCTTGTCCTGCGGATATGTCTTCGCTTGAAGAAAGACTTATAAGCCGATTCAGTTGGGGACTTGTTACAAGGGTAGACCCTCCAAGTCACGATACCAGGGTCGCTATTGTTCAGAAAAAAGCTCATCTTCGCGGACTTGATATCTCTGACAAGATTTCCGAGTATATCGCTTCGAAAATCCACGCTAATATCAGAGAACTCGAAGGATCGCTTACCACGATCTATGCTGTCGCTACAACGACAGGATCAGATATCACACTTGAAATTGCTCAAAGTGCCCTGCAGGGCAGGATCGAATCATCCGTCAGGCATATCGGTATCAGTGACATTATCGATGTTGTTACGAACCATTTCGGCGTTCGGCTTGTCGATCTGCAAAGTAAAAGAAGGTCTAAAAGTATCACCGAGCCGCGACAGATATGTATGTATTTAGCCAGAAACCTGACAAACCACAGTCTTGAAGAAATCGGAGGACATTTAGGAGGACGTGATCACACCACAGTCATGCACGGATGTAGTAAGATAAAAAATATAAAGCAAAATGATTCCAGAATTAATACTCTGCTTGATGAGCTGACAAGGAAGATCACCAAGCCGTTAAATATTTAATCAACAAATCGAGATATCACTTTAACAGCCTATCGTTAATTAAGTTACATAAGCATCCTGAAAACCCCGCCAGAGATGCGGTATAATACTGTTTCAGACGCTTCTCAGGGAAAAGGTTTGCTGATAACGAAGAAATTATTACAATCAGGTAAAAAAATGTGCGAAGTTCCGCGATTGGCGTTTAAATTTTTGTAATTTTCGATATGGAGGCCAATAAAAATGGCAGTTTACAATGAATTAAATAAGGGTAAGATTTTCCTCGGCAAATTGCGGCACGGCGGTGATCTGTTAGATGAACTGACAAGTGTATGCAAAGCCAATGATATAAAACTGGGAAGGATCGAGGCGCTGGGGGCGGTACAGAAAGCGTGCATAGGTTTTTATGACCAGGTTAAGCGTGAATATAAGTATTTTGAGCTTGAGGGCCGCCTTGAGATAACGAATCTGATCGGCAATGTTTCGCTCAAAGATGGTGAACCGATAGTACACGCTCATATTACGTTTGCTGATAACACGGGACGCGCATTCGGCGGGCATCTCGCAGCGGGTACCATCATCTTCGCGACTGAGTTTCTGATCGAAACTCTCGATGGGCCTCAATACAACAGAGGTTATGACGAACAGACGGGACTGCCTTTATGGAATATGTAACTAATGGGTAGATTTAAATTGAACAGTGCGTTCGAACCCGCGGGCGATCAGCCAGAGGCGATTTCTCGATTGCTTGAAGGCCTCAGGAGCGAAAAGCATTTTCAAACTCTGATGGGTGTTACGGGCAGCGGTAAAACCTTTACCATGGCTAACGTCATCGCCGACCACAACAGGCCTACACTGGTGGTATCGCATAATAAGACCCTCGCCGCCCAGCTTTACGAGGAATTCAAAGAGCTTTTCCCCAAAAATGCCGTGGAATATTTCGTCAGCTACTACGATTATTACCAGCCCGAAGC
>JAGLTN010000640.1 GCA_023135255.1 Planctomycetota bacterium | reverse complement strand
AACTGAGAACCCAGATACTCTCCCAGCTAAAACTAAAAGAAGCGGACAACCCGGCACTGCTGTTATTCGTCGCAAATAACTTCAGGCTGAAAGGACTAACCCCGCTTCTGACGGCACTGCAAAAAACTAAAAACACAAAAACCCGGAGACTGCCATACCTGGTGATCGCCGGAAGCGATAAATCAAAAAAATACCGAACCCTCGCCAAAAAACTTGGCATCCAAAACAGGATAATCTTTCTTGGCTCCATAAGACATATACAAAACGCCCTGGTAATTACAGATGTAGCTGTCCTGCCGACTTTCTACGACCCATCGAGCAGATTCATACTCGAAGCTCTCGCTGCATGCAAACCTGTAATAACTACAAAATTCAATGGCGCAACTGATCTGTTCAAACAAAACATCCACGGCAAAGTGATCGACCATCCGCAAAATACCGACGCCCTCGCCGAAGCAATAATACATTTTTCCAACACTGAAAATATACTACAAGCTGCAAACGCCATCATCAAAGACAACCTGAAACAAAAAATCTCAATCGAGCGAGTTGCAATCGAACTCATTTCATTATATGAAACAATAATCGAAAAACGGAGACAACTATGAAATTCACGATTTTGATTATTGCTGCATACCTGACAGGCTCAATTCCCTTCGCTATGATAATCGCAAAAGCTTATGGAAAGGACCTCCGTAAAATAGGCTCAGGCAATATCGGCGCAACAAACCTCTCACGTGCCGTTGGTAAAAAATGGGCATGCCTTTGCTTCATACTCGACACAGCCAAAGGTCTGATACCAATGCTCATCGTCTCAAAGATTATTTCATCACCACCAACCACAACCGAATTACTGCTGTCACTTCTCGTCGGATGCGCAGCTATCGCAGGACACATATTTCCGGTTTATATCAAATTCAAAGGCGGAAAAGGTGTCGCAACAAGCTTCGGCGTCGCAATGGGCCTTTGGCCTTACTACAGCTTCTGCGCTCTTATCGCAATGGCATGCTGGATATCCTCCGTATTGATCTGGCGATACATCTCACTCGCATCTATCATCGCCGCAGTCTCATTCCCCATAGCCTTAACAACAAT
>JAGLTN010000064.1 GCA_023135255.1 Planctomycetota bacterium | reverse complement strand
GCTCAGAAAGTCATCCGTCCCCGAATCGATCCCTCTTTCAATGTCACCAAATTCGTTAAGAGCTGTTACCATAATAATCGGTATGTCAGTCGTCTTCGGATCTTTTTTCAATCTTTTACAAACCTCAAACCCGCTCATCTTAGGCATCATTATATCGAGCAATATCAAATCCGGCGAACTCTCCGCAACTTTTTCCAAAGCCTCAACGCCGTCATAAGCTGCGATTGTCTCACAATCTACATCTTCCAGGTAAGCCTGCAAAAGCTCCAGGTTCTGCTCGTTATCATCTACGATCAAAATGACCGGAATTTCTTTTTCTTCATTCTCAAAAACATCTTTACTCATGCAAAAAACTCCTGTTTTATCAGTCGATTTATTATTGATCACAATATTTTTCAACAAATTCTCTCAGTTGAGGCCGGATGTATATATTTTCAAGATCAACCAACTTTGCCAACGCCCTGCAACACAATACAGCCGTTTCCATAGACGATGCCATCGTATCGACAAAAAAAATGTTTTTGTCACGCATAACACACAATCCGCCGCCATTACCGCCGAGAGCCTCTCGACGTATAATAACACCTTTACTCGCAAGCAGTAACAACAATTCTTCAATTATTTCTTGTTGATTCATATTTCAAGAAAAACCGTGCTAAAAGTCGATAAAAATATATATACCGAACCCAACTGAATTTTAGCGTTTATACGCGGGCAAATAACTTAAAAATAACAAGTTATAGCTTTATTCGCGAATATTTACTACCCTTAAGGGTATAGCTGTAACAGCAGGTAATAAAATAAGATAACAATCTCAAAGTACAAGGATTTTATAACAGGAGCAGCCAGTTGACAAGGATTATTGAGAAACGCCACGCATTACACAGAAACCTTCAGCTGCACAAGCAGCAAAATAACAATCTGAAGCTGCAGATCAGCCAGTTGCAGGCCCTGGCAAATATCGGCGTAAATACCGCTATGATCGCCCATGAGATAAATAATCTCTTAACCCCCCTGTCAAACTATGCTGATTTAGCCTTGTTGCACTTAGATGACATGGAATTAACAAAAAAAGCCCTCAAAAAGACCTCTCGGAACTGCCAGCGGGCATCAAAAGTCATGCAAAGCATACTTGCCGTTGCCAATGGTGAAACCGAAAAAAAGCAGGTTGTAAATCTCGCAGAGCTGGTTGATGAGATTTTTAGTTGCCTCTGTCGTGATTTCTCAAAAGACAATATCGCTGTAAAGATAGAAATCCCCAACGATTTGACTATTTTTGCTGTTCCGGTCCCAATTCAGCAGGTTTTAATGAATCTTATCCTTAACAGCAGAGATGCAATGATGGCTAATGGAGGTATTTTAACTGTAAAAGCGATTGATAATGGCAATTCAGTCGAAATCGAAGTGGCTGATACCGGCAAAGGTATTTCTGCTGTTAATATGGGTAAAATATTCTTGCCGTTTTTTACTACAAAAAAAGATGCTGAAAAAACTTCAGGCGGCTCAGGATTAGGTTTGGCATTTTGCAAAAAAGCGGTACAGCAGCATAATGGTACAATTTCCTTCCGATCTGACCCCGGCAAAGCCACAGTATTTAAAATAATTCTGCCAAAACTTCAATGAGGTAGTTTATAAAAGGTGGAACCATTTTATCAAAATCCTGGCCATTTGATTCTGATGCTTTTGCTATTGGTTTGCTCTGCATTTTTCTCAGGCTCAGAAACCGCTTTTTTCAATCTCTCAAAAAGACAGATCAACCTGTTTAAAAGATCTGACCACAAACTTCAAAGATTAACTGCTAAACTATTAATGGACCCAAATAAACTGCTTGGAACATTATCGTTAGGCAATATGGTGGTAAATATTTTATTCTATGCAGTTTCAAGTATCATTATCGTCCATATACGTAATCAGTCAGGCGTCACAGCTGCTGCTATAATGGTATTCATTACTTTTCTTGCTGTTGTCCTTTTCGGCGAGATACTTCCCAAATCCATAGCCTTTGCAAACCCGCGTTCCATCAGCATTACAGCATCCCTGCCTTTATTCTTTCTGATAAAAATATTGTCACCTACCCTGAAGTTTTTCAGTTTCTTTTTCGTCAACCCAACAATCAGACTTCTCATAGGCCCACATAAAAAAACTTCAGCAATAACAGCCGACGATTTTAAATCGCTCATAGACTCAAGCAGAAAACAGGGATTCATTAGCAGTGATGAAAACAAACTACTCTCCGAAGTAATTGAGCTTGGCTTTTTAAAAGTTCGTCATGTAATGAAACCCAGAGTAGACATGACACTATGCAGCATCAAGGACCCGAACGAAAAAATACGGCAACTAATGCTGAATAATCATCTTACTAAAATAGCGGTATATGCCAATGAGTTTGACAATATAACAGGTCTGATCCACTTACGTGATCTATTGCTAAGCCCCGATCAAGCCATTGACAAACTCGTCAAACCCGTCCAGTTTGTTCCGGAACAAAAAAACATTGAATCCCTGCTCGAATTTTTCAGAAAAACCGCCACCGACACAGCTATTGTTGTTGATGAATACGGCGGGCTCGCAGGTTCGGTCCGCCTTGAAGACATCGCGGAAGAACTCATAGGTCCAATTGAAACTTCATCACAGCAAATTGAACAGATCAGCCCCTTCAATTATAGGCTCAGCGGCGACCTCTCAATTCACGACTGGGCAGAGACATTTGACATCGAAGCAATAGAAGATCGTGTCTCAACAATTGGCGGACTCGTCACCGCCCTGCTCGGTAAAATACCACAGGAATCAGATTCCGTGGATATGAAAAATTTGAAATTTACAGTGGAAAGCGTAAAAAAACACAGAATCCAAACATTACTCTTAACTTTTAAGCCCTTAGAAAATGATAAATAACATACTATTATTCTTACTTGTTATTTGTATGATAGTCTTAGCTGGTCTGATCGCCGGTGCAGAAATCGGTCTATATCAGCTTAGTCGTCTCAGGCTCAGACTCCAGGTAGAAAAGAAACGCTTCTTATTTATAATGCTCAGCAAAATCGTTCGAGACTCATCTTCCATGCTCTTGACAATGCTCGTCGCCACCAACATCATACATTATTTAACAACAAGCATAATGATATATGTTCTCGTAACAAAAGTACAAATCAAAGGCAACGCCGAACTTTACGCGACGTTGATAACCGCCCCCATACTATTCGTATACTGTGAACTCGTACCCAAAAATATTTTCTTCTATCGTGCCGACAATATCCTCCCATTCCTGTCGCCGCTATTATACATATTCCACAAAATCCTCACATACTGTGGCATAGTTCCCATGCTAAGGATCTTCGCAAACTTCTTCGCCAGGCTCTCAGGCTCACATTCTACATCAAACACAATTATTCAGAAATCCCAAAGACATCACATAGATGCGATTTTAAAAGATACCCTCGATGAAGGCCTCTTAAGCACCGTCCAGACAGACATAATAAACCGAATTGTAAGCATACCAACCATAAACCTGCGCAGCGTAATGATACCAATAAACAAAACCCGGATGGTCCCCATAACTTCCAACAAAGCTCTCTTGATTGACATGTTTTCAAAGGTCCCTTTCACCAGGCTGTTAGTTTATGACCGTTCCAAAAGCAATATTGTTGGATTCATAGAGATATATGATTGTCTCAGCGCCGATAACAATTTTAATAATCTAAATGATTTTCTAAAGCCAATAAAAAAAATAAAAGCAAACACCTCTTTTACCCAGGCTGTAAAAATAATGCAGCAGGAAAAACATAAGATCGCTCTGATAACAAAAACTTCACACCGACACAAACCACTTGGCATCGTTACAATGAAAGACCTTATTGAAGAGCTTTTCGGCGAATTAATAGAATGGTAGATATACTAATCTCAATTGAATTTACCCGTTTATCCGCGGGTAAATAACTTGAAAATAACAAGTTATGGCTTTATTCGCGGACATTTGTTATCCTTAAGGATATGAATGAAAAAACAGCAATACATAAATATTATCGCGATGCTCGTTCTCATCCTCTGTTTATTTGCAATATTCGCCAACAGCATGACAAAACCCCTCAGCAGAGATGAGAACATGTACTGCACCGCCGCCGCTTTAATGTCTCAGGGAAAGACCATTTATAAAGATTTCGCATACCCATCCCAGCTGCCCTACCACCCTCTTATATGCTCAGCGTTTTATAAAATTTTAAACACAACTCACTATCTTCTCATCGCCCGCCTATTCTCATCCTTTTGTGACATATTGATTATAATTTGCATCTTCAACATATACCGACAACTTCTTGACGATTATAAAATCACCTCAGCCATCACCGCCGCCTCAGCTGTAGTTTTATACACCTTCAACCCAATGGTCGATTACGCAGCAGGATACGCATGGAACCATGACCTTGTAATGCTGTGTATAGTTCTTTCATTTTGGCTTTTCATATCGATCGATTTCAAATCTGCTTCGAGATACATCAACATCTTTTTTATTGCCGCCCTGCTCACTATCGCAACCCTAAGCAGAATAACAACTGCGATCGTCGCGATTATATTTTTTCTGTTTATCCTTTTCACCCCTGCCGATTCACTGAAACAAAGACTAAAAACCATCTGCCCTTTTATCGTTTCAGCACTATTGTTTTCAATTTGGCCGATCTTTATAATATCAAAAGCTCCCCAGGCATTCGCTCTTAACCTCTTTAAAATACCAGCGTTATACGCTCAATGGCTCACCGAGCAAAGCCTCGTATTCAACAAATTAGCCCTGACCTTATTCTGCCTTACTCTGCCAGGCTACCTCGTTCTTTTGATCTCAGCCTCGCTATTATTTTTTGCGATGTTCAAATTGCGAAAGCATTTTACAAAAGCAGACAAAAGAAATTTCGCACTCATATCTTCAATAACCACTGCCCTTGTAATAATAATATACATCCCCCCAACGATTTGGCGTCAGTATTTTGCCTCGCCCGTAGCATTTATCATAATCGCATCCGCCTACCCGATATTATATTTGCGAAAACATCTTGCCGACCTGAAATATTCCAAAATAGCTGTCACTATCTTCACCACCTCAGCTGCCATCGCAATGATGACGAACTCCTTCGCACTTCAAAAAATCCTTATCCTCTCAGACTACAACCTTTGGACACCAATAAAAGTAAATCGTATTTCCAAAAAAATAGCCGAAGTAACCCCCCACCCCCAAACCGCGTTAACATTAGCCCCCCTCTACGCCATACAGGGTCGATGTCTGATCTACCCCGAACTTTCTACCGGCTCTATCACATATCGAATAGCAGATAAACTCACCGCCCAGCAGAGAAAATTAACCATCACCGCCGGCCCAGCCCAATTGCCTCTGCTCACTAAAATCGCACCTCCCACCGTCATCATCCTAAACGTAGAACCACTTCCATCTCTCGAAAAAACCTTACATCCATACATCCAAAACGACTTCAAGACACTCGTCTTTGAAGATCAAGGCCCAGTTATCCACTACAAGCCCTGATATTTTTTCTGCTCCCACTTATCAAGCAATCGAAACGCCAAAACAGGATTACCAGCATCACCAAAATCACCTCTAAGCGTAAACCAGTTATCAGTATTATTGATCTTTTCCTTAGCTCTGATAGTCGCCATCGCCGGCAGTCTAACACGCCCCATAGGCTCGATCGTCACATCCCATTTTCCAGGCTCAAGCTTAAAATCCTTAGGAATCCGCTCTGCGATAACCTCACCCGTAACAGCCACATCGCCAAAGTTATAGGCCCAAAGCTCAACCTCAGTCGCAACATCTGTCCCTATCACATGGTCAGGCTCAATCGTCCATAAAGGCCCACCCAGTTTTGTAGTACTTCTCGGCATACGAAGCTGCAAAACAACCTCACAAACCTCATCTTCTCTAAGCTCCCCAAGCTGTTGTTTTTCAAGCTTAATTCCCTCAACCTGTCCCTTTTTCAAGATCACAAACACAGCTTTGCCCGTCAACTTCGCAGGAATCTCCTTACCCACATATCTGCCAAGATAATCATACACCGCCTCAACTTTCAGCTTCTTTTCGATAGGCCAATCCGCAACAAATGTCCCCTTCTGATCCCAACCCCCTGCCTCCTGTGCAAACCCAACCAGCACCTCTCTATCCTTACCATCAGGCTTCGCGCTAAACGCATAAACATGAGCACTTGAATCGCCATCATTATCCCATCTGCCTAAACACTTAGCACCATTTAAAAGTCTCCCCATCGCCGCCAGCGCAACATAACTCGCCCTCGGCGTAAGGTCAAGCCTCAGCAAACCAAACTGAATCTTATTGGTACGCATATTCGCATAATGGCCAAGTATAAAATGAAAATGACGATTAACGCCCGCAAACAAACTGCTCGAATAAGACTGTGCCATAAACTCCGCCTTAAGCATTTCATGTTTATGATCAAAGTCACACCAAATCCCATTAACCTGAGAAGGCAATCCCCTGTCACTCTCTGTCAGCCAGATAGGCTTTCCACAAGCTGCCTCTCTGACAGGCTTCCACTGATCGTTATAAGCGATCGCCCACGAATAAGTATGAAAATTATAAGTATCAAAATAACTCCAAGCCTCATTAGCAAGCACACCCTTAGTATGCAGATCGGTACTTATCCCGCCATAAGCATTCCACCCAACGATCAAATCCGGATCGCCAGCCTTAAACCCAAGATACGCTGCCTTTTGCATATAGCACATCTCATCAATTGTCTGGCCCCCGAAGTTCCCCGCATTCGCCTCATTCCAAGGCTCCCAGGCCTGAACCCTGCCCTTAAATCTAACAGCCATCTCCTTACAGAACCGATACACATCCCGCAAATCAGCTGGAAACCTTCCATGCCGTTCACTAACAACCTCACTCCACTTCGGCTTATCATGAAAGACCTGCAATGTTTTCAGCCCTGCCTTAGCGTGAACCGTCGCAGAAATATCATAGTCTGTATGTTTAGCAAATTTCCCCTTCTCAGGCTCCATCTGACTCCAGCTTATTCTGTCACGCCCCCAATTAATCCCCGCCAACGTTGCCAGATTTGCCAACTGCTCCTGCTTTATAGTATTTTTCTTAGCAAACCACGCCGTCGCCATATCAATACAAACAGGCGAGTCCATAGCAGTAGCAACCTTAAGCTTCGCCAATACCGCCGCCGTAGTCCACCCAACTACATCACCATCGCAGTCAATAAATTTAATCTTATACCAGCCGATCCCTAATTTACCGACACAAATATCCTTCGCATTGAAAGGGCCAATAAACTCAACCTTCCCCTCCCCAAGTTTCTTTTGACTATCATCAAATATCTGCCACCCAACTGCCCCCTCAGACAGATCCGCAGGCGCTTTTACTGTAACTTCCTGTCCCTCAATATAAAGA
>JAGLTN010000639.1 GCA_023135255.1 Planctomycetota bacterium | reverse complement strand
AATGAAAAATAAAAAAACAAGAAAAATATTAGTCATAGACGATAGTCAGACCGATCTGTTTATGTTGCAAAAGTATCTGAGCAAGATGGGGTTTGACGTATTATTGGCGGATAATGCTCAAAAGGGACTCGATGCCGCTGCTAATGAAAGGCCTGATATAATCCTATTGGATGTAATGCTGCCTGATATTGATGGATTTGATGTTTGCAAAAAACTCAAAGCTGATTCAAAAACATCGGCAATTCCCGTAATCTTTATTTCCGCTAAAGACCAGATCAGTGATAAGATTGTTGGTCTGAATGTAGGAGCAGTTGATTATATTGCCAAACCATTTGACCCAGGTGAACTTAAAGCACGCATTGAAAGTGTCCTTAGAACATTAGAATTAGAGGAGGAAATCTCATTACTCGTTAATACCGACGAACTTACAGGTCTGACTAATCGCAGACGTTTCTTTGATATCCTTGAACGCGAAATATTTAGTGCTCGAATAAAAGGAAAATCATTGTGTATGATGATGCTGGATATCGATCGTTTTAAGAATGTAAATGATACCTATGGTCATCTTGCGGGCGATATGATTTTAAGACAAATGGGAAAAATTCTCAAAGAAAATACATACTCTCTTGATGTTGTTGGAAGATACGGCGGGGAAGAATTCGTTATTCTGATGCCGGATACCTCGTATTCAACAGCTATTAAGGCTGCGGAGAAACTACGCAAGATAATCGATGAGTGTCATTGGGATATTGGAGAAAAAAGAATTTCGATTACTGTCAGTATTGGCATAGCCTCTGTAGATTCATCTGATTCTCTTGAATTAATCAAAAGAGCTGACAAGGCTCTTTATGAAGCTAAAAAACAGGGCAGGAACTGCATCGTTTGCTGGGAAGATGCCAACGCTGATGAAACAAATAAAATACAAGGTGGAGAGTACCATGAATTGCAAATTAAGATTTCTTCTTTAGCAGAACAGATGCGCTCTCAAGTTCTTGAGGTGGTATCTGCATTTATGAAAACTATAGCCGCTAAAGACCCGTATACCGCTAATCATGGCAAAAATACACAAACCTATGCGCTTGCTATAGCAGATGCAATGGGGGTGTCCCATGAATTGAAAGAAAAAATCGAGATTGCCGCATTATTGCATGATATTGGCAAAATTGGGGTGCCAGACTGGATATTATTAAAAACCGGTCCATTAGGAGATTCTGACAGACATATAATTGAACAGCACCCTGTAACCAGTGTGAAAATTTTAGAGCCTATCGGTTTATTCAATCAGGAACTTCCTATTATTCGACAGCACCATGAAAGATTTGATGGAACTGGTTATCCAGACCAGTTAAAGGATAAAGAAATTGTAATCGGAGCTCGTATTTTGGCTGTTGCAGATGTTTTCGATGCTCTGACTTCCGACAGACCTTACTGCATGGCAAAACTATGCGAAGAAACCTTACAAGAGATAATAGACTGTTCCGGCTCACAATTTGATCCGGATGTTGTCGAGGCTTTTCAAATGGCATACGAAAAAAATAAAGAACAGTGGCCTTTAGCTAATTGGGATTATGAGACGGATCTGACACAAGAGTGCGTAAGCTTGAAAGCATAGTTGTAAGATCAATTTGTAACAAATTGTAAATACTTTTTAAGTATCCAGGCAGTTTAATTATGGCAGATCAATGGAAAAAAATTGAAAAATATGCTTATCTGGGCATTGCAGTAAGCTTAATAGTTTTGGTGGGCATTAGCAGCATTTCGTATCAGAGTATCATTCAAATCCAAAATGATTTTAATTGGGTTACCAATACCAGGGAAGTGCTTCTTAATCTTTCATATTTCCTTTCCAGCCTTAAGGATGCTGAGATGGGCCAACGTGGATTTTTGTTAACAGGGCAGGAACGTTATCTTGAGCCATATAAGTATGTAGAAAAGGGAGTTAAATCCCACTTTGAAAGTCTTCGCATAATAGCTGTCGACAACACTGTCCAGCAAATAAGAATCGATATGTGTGAAAAGCTTGTCACGGAAAAACTGCGAGAACTCCAGAAACTAATTACTCTACAGAAAAACAAAGGGCCGGAAGCTGCTAAGGATGTGATACTGACAGGAACAGGAAAGCAGATCATGGATGAAATACAGATGTTGGTGCGGGAAATGAATAAAGAGGAAAGAACTTTTTTGGACCAGCGTTCTAAAAGTATAGCTGTAAGAATCAAATTAGATGCTGTAGTAAAA
>JAGLTN010000638.1 GCA_023135255.1 Planctomycetota bacterium | reverse complement strand
GTGCAATATGCAGCTGGTGACTTCCAGGATTTACTTGCAGACAATAAGATCATCTGCAGCATGAGCAGGAAAGGCAACTGCTGGGACAATGCTTGTGCGGAAAGTTTCTTCAGCAAATTGAAAAATGAGTGGATTAAAAACAAAATATATGAAACTTACGAGGATGGCAAAAAAGATGTTTTCAAATACATTGAGGTGTTCTATAATCGCAAGAGAAAACATGCATCGCTGGGCAATGTAAGCCCAACAGCTTATGAAAAAATGCATGAACTAAACCAAGGCCGGGCAGCATAATTCAAAACCCAAGTGTCCGCCATCTGTTTAGCACCGCAAACATTGATAATGCTCAGCACCCTTAATATCAATAACGGGAAAATTTCCACCATCTATTTTTGACATTTTTATGCCCTCACAATTACGATCAGATACTTTAATATTATCAATTGTATCATATAAGCAGAATTAAAGCTATGTTTTTGTTTCTTTAACTAAAGAGAGGCATTCCGTTTGTGGTTGTTTTTTGTTTTGAATCTGTGGGGGTTGGGCTCTCTGAGCTGTTTATTGTTGGTTATGGCTGGCTGTTCGGGATTAAAATTGCTGAACTTGGCTCATGATTGTGTATTTTAGTGGTTTTTGGCTAAATCGGCGCATAGCTCGGCTATAGCGGGTAAGTTGATTGTTTGTTTTTTCTGCGATTCAAGCTGCCGGTTGGACCAGCGATCGCAGTTTGTCGGGCTGTTTTTGTTTTATTCGGCCATAGGCCATTCCAAGCATTACTATCAAAGCAAGGCTGCACCGAAGCTTCATTTTCTTCATGCCCCTGATAAAATGTTTCTCAAAGCAAAACGATTCATCGAGTCGGCCATTGACACGTTCTACGCTGGAACGTTTTTTGTAAACATCCTTCCACTTATAACTGCTGCGGGCAAGCGGTGTAAAAATCCTTGGATTCGAAGCTATGTCGATTCGGATATTGTCACTAACGCAACATCTGCTGCTGCCCTTGCATTGCAAGCCATAATGTTTTGCCGGGCAGCGATACTTCAAGCTGTTACGATCCTTTTCAAATCCTCCAAAAGCCATCGGACGTTTTTCCCCTTCCACAGGGCAGTGACAATAAACCGTACCTTTGTAATCATGGCTGACATTGACCTGGCCATGCACAAGTCTTGCTCCGGTAGTCTTCCACATATCGCGTATGTCAATTACAGGCTTGATATCATGTTCGTTCCACAATGTTGTTATCAATTCTGTATCATCATAACCTTTGTCACCAAGCAGCAACTCCGCGTGCTTTAGCGTCTCTGGCCTGTTTAAAGCGATATCGGCAATCATATCCCGGCCCACAGCTATATCCGAAGCTGATGCTTTGGTTACTTTGTAATCTATCGGCATATCATAATCGGCATCTACGATAAGGTGCAGCTTAAAACCAAACCAACTCTTAACCGACTCCCACATACTCCCATCTTTACGTTTGCCTTTATAAGTCTTTACACCCTTGTCAGCATCAGCTTCACCTCTAAAATCAATATGACTGCGTTTGCTTTCTTTGCGTGAGCGTGAACTTATTGCCTTGCTGTCGATAGCCAGAGTTTTGCCAAAGCCAGGCAAAACTCTGCTGAGCTTTTTAACCTGACTATAAAACATCACATCAACTGAATCAGATTCTCTTACTAACAACTTAAGGAAATTCGTGTAAGCATTAGATGACGGAACCGCCCTTATGCCCTTGAATAAATCAAAGCCGCACAACTGACGAAGCTGAGCATTACGCATCAATTCTCTGCGAAGAGATTCAATACTGCTGTGCTGATAAACAATCCCCGCCAATATCGAATTCCATATCACCCTTACAGGATAGTCGTTTCTGCCTTTAGAACGTCGCAACTCAAGCTTACGCATCAACTCTTCATCAGGCAGATACTTTATAAGCAAAAAAAATCTTTGCAAATCTGCTAAATTATCAATTTCTTTCCATGAAAATAATTGTTTTTGCGGTATAATAGCCATAGGCGATTCCTTTCTTTGTGTGGCTTGTTTGCTGACAATATATTACACGAAAATGCAGGTTTCGCCTACTTTTTTCCGGGGTCAATTTAAGCTTTTTAACACACATATCTTCACTATCAGCCCGCAATCAAAGCCAAATTGGGGGAAATATTTTTTCAGCCAGACACAGCTACTGAAAAAATAACCACTTACAAACAAACGGAATGCCTCTTAAAACAAAACCAATTGCCTTTGAGGCTTCTGAAAAACGCTGTATTTTTGCAAGTTGGCTTAATTTTGAATTTTCATTGACTTTCGTTACGGATATTTGCTCTTTTACAACTAAATCAGTTTACGCAGTACCGCTAAGCAAAGCTTTTGGTCTGCTCTGGGCAGACCGGTATCGCTAGGCCATCGCTTCCTGTAAGCTAAAACTTCTTTTGAAGTTATACGCAATCGCATGCAATGCAAAATCCATCGCATTACGCCTTAGTCCGCGATACCTCGCTCGCCTGTAGCCGGTGTTCTTCATCCACGCAAATGGATGTTCAACAACCGCGCGAAAGCCTGCGACCAGCCGGTTGTGCCACTTTTGCTCAGGTGTAAGTTCTTTTTGTCCACGAACACGACGCTGAATAATTCCGCAAAAAACACCTCTGGCTTCCAGGTCTTTTTTGCGATCAGCACTCATGTACGCACTGTCGGCAAAGACGCAGTGCTCTTCATCAGCGGTCAGATCATCGATATGCTGTGAGTCATGCACCTTGGCTGTATCAAAGCGATAGTCCTTTATGATACCATTGGTATCAGTTGCAATATGAGCCTTAAAACCATGATAAGTTCTGTC
>JAGLTN010000637.1 GCA_023135255.1 Planctomycetota bacterium | reverse complement strand
GTAAAATGCAACTCATAATCATATTCACCTTCAACCAAATCGCAATCATCTGTTGTGTACTTCCTGCATATCTTAGGCCTTTTTTCATAATTGATACACTTATAAGTTTTCTCACTGAGATACTTACACTTGTTCTGAATATTTATATACCAATCACCATCTTCAACAAAAACACTCGTACCCTCATGACAAAGATACCACCTTATGTCATCATAATCATCCCTATCTTCAGGCGTTTCAATAGGCAACGCAAAATATCTGCAACAAAGGCCGCTGCACCGCTCACAAAGATTCTTTTTAGCTTTCTTCTTGGCCATAAATTCTTAGCTCCTAAAACATCAAACGTTTAATTATAGATACTTACCCCCTACCAGTCAAGACCGGTGTTTGCGTGATTTTAAATCAAAGCAACAATTTCCCCACAGTCCTTAAAACTGTCGTTTTTGTCTTTATTGTTGCGAGAGTGTTGTATTAAAATGCAAAATTGCTACGATGCAAACAAATAGTCCGCCGATAACTTGTGTTATCGGCGGACTATATTTTCATATCAACTCAAAATGATGTTACAAATACAATAATTAGGCTTTTTTAGTAAGCTGTGCCTTATTGTATTTTTCATAAGACTTATACTGTTCGTTAAAATAACCACCCTTGAGAGCTTTTACAGCAAAGAGTACACAGCCAACGACCGGAGCGTTCACCTCTCTCAACTCTCTGAGAGTCCTCAAAGCAGCACCTCGTTTTGTCGTAGCAGCATTGAATACAAGAATACTGCCGTCCACATTCCTTGCAAGAACTTTAACGTCACTAACAAGCAACACGGGCGGACCGTCAATTATGACATAATCATAGCTATTTCGAAATTCAGCAATAAGCTGCTTCATCTTACCAGAGCTAAGAAGCTCAGCAGGATTAGAAGGCGACTGCCCTGAGCTGATCAGATCAAGACCTTCTACGTTGCTGTTTTTGACAATTTCATCGCTGCCGCAATCACCTTGTAAGAAAGAGCTTAAACCTAAGCTAATATCACTATCTGAATCTTGAGAATAAATATTATGCAGGTTCGGCTTCCAGAAATTAGCATCTATGAGAAGCACCTTGTTTCCACTGGCAATCAAGGTCATAGCAAGATTAGAAGCCACTGACGTTTTGCCGTCACCTGCCATACCACTGCTAACCAACAGCGTCTTTGAATCCTGTGCAGATTCTGACAGTTGAATATTTGCCCTAAATTTACGATAAGCTTCACTTATGATCGTATAAGGCGCTAAGGTCGTCACCTTAAACATATCTATCCCCTTGACATGGTAATCTTCTGACGAATCAGGGATTACACCTAACAAAGGAATGTGAAGATATCTGCCTATATCAGCTGGTGTTCTGACAGTATCATTCAACAATTCAACAAGGAACGCAAGCCCTATACCTAACATAAACCCAAGCACAAAACCAGCAGGGAAGAACATTTTCCACTTAGGGAAGCTGATTTCCAAAGGTACCGGAGCCAGACCAACAGCCTGAACTTTGGGTGTTTCCGGATCATCGTGAACAATCTTCATTTTTTCGATCTGTTCTCTAAGCGCATTAAGAGTGTCTTTGCGCTCATCTTTAATTACAAGGCGTTTTTGGTACTGCACTTTTGCCTGATCGTAGTCAGTTTTCCTGGCTAAACTAATCCCTCTCATTCTTTCAAGTTCTTCATATCTGCTCATCAGGACAACAAGATTATCTTGTGCATTTTTGAGATTAGATTGGCGGGTCTGCTCAGCTATTTCAGCCTTTCTGATAGACCTTTTTTCTCTTATCTTTTCTATTGTCTCTCTTGCCTGTTGTATCAACCTGTGATTCTCACCAAATTTTGTAAGCCTACCGGCAAGATTAGACTGTTGCAAAGCAAGCTGCTGAGCAAGAAGTGTCATAACAGGGTCTGTCTCAATTTGATTTTCTATCTGCTCATTAATCGGCCCCTCTGCTTGTTTTTCCAGAGTTCCGATATTAGATCTGAGTTGGCTTACTGACATTCCAAGATCATTCTGTTCTTTTTCAAGGTCCCGCAGCTTATCTTCAAGAACAGTTCTATAGGTCCGTTCTTCAAGATCGCCAAAACCCCATCGTGCTCTGACTTCATCAAGAGCATTTTCAGCTGCATCTAATTCTCTCTGCACTCTTGTTCTCTGTGCTTCAAGCCTGACAAGTTTTTCGGTCACTTCCGCTCTTTTAGAACTTCCCTGAGATGAAATAAACATGTTTACCATTTCATTAACAATTAAAGCTGCTTCTCTGGCATCCTTACATGTCATCGCAAGTCTAACATAATCTCCATCCCTCAGAGCAGAGACACCAAATTTCTTTTTTAATTGCTTAACGGCTTTTGTGATGCTTTTACTTTTAGATTCCCCAAAGCTTTTAAACCATTTAGTTTCCTGTATGACCTCTCTCTCAAGTAAATCCTGAAAAGTACTTTGCTGTCTTATAAGAGAAGCTATAGATTGCCTGCTGCCATACTCGATATCCTTGTTTGCACGACGACTGCCAATAACCATTGGGTCTTTATCTATAGGTGATAGTACCTTTATATAAGTCTCAGCTGTATATTTGGGACTGTGTTTTTTAAGAAGATACCAACTTGCCCCACCTGCAACCAATCCAAGCATCGTCATGAGGAATATAAGGAACAAATGCCTTCTTATAATCCCCATGATTTCTTTTGGAGTCATAGCCGGCATCGCTGAGGGCGGCGGCATCTGAGGTCTTTTTATAGGTCTTTTTATTTGTTCTGCCATGATTAAATTCCAGTAAAAAATCCTATTATTTTAGACTAAGCAAAAAACAAACACTAATTAGTCAGCCTCTCAACAGCTTTTTTAATTTCTTCTTTTTCTTCCTCAGGCATCGTTTTCTCACCAATTTCCAAGGCCTGCTGATAGGCCGTAACTGCCTCAGCAGAAAGCCCAAGTGCTTCTTTAATCATTCCAAGATGTTTATAAACATCCGTTGGAGCTGAAATACTATCTTT
>JAGLTN010000636.1 GCA_023135255.1 Planctomycetota bacterium | reverse complement strand
TATCTATGTTGATGGTCAGCTTGATAATTCCAAAGGTTCTTCTGGTGTGATTATAACCAATGACAACTCGCTTTATGTCGGAGCTGATGCTGTTTGGCCTGATTATGAGTATAGCGGTTCGATAGATGATGTGAGAATTTATAACAGGGCTTTGTCAGCGACTGAAATAACAGAATTGTCTGACGTTATATTTGCCGTGGCGCATTTTCCGGTTCCGGCAGACGAGGCTGAATATGTCCAGCTTGATTCTGATTTGAGTTTTGTAGCGGGCAGTTATGCGACAAGCCATGATATATATTTAGGTACCGATTATGATGAGGTTGCCGATGCTAATATTTCAAGTGACACATTCGAGGGCAATCAAGGTGGTTTGACTTTTGATCCCGGAATTCTTGAAGTTGAAACTATGTATTATTGGCGAGTTGATGAGATTGATGGTGCTAATGTTGTTACTGGCAATCTCTGGAGCTTTACAACAACCGATATTGAACCCGATCCAACCCTGGTTGGAAGGTGGAACTTTGATGAGGGGATGGATTATACAGCTTACGATTCAAGTGGTAACGGCCATGACGGTGAGCTTTGGGGCGATCCTCGTTGGGAAGTCGTTGAACGTATGGGGATGCATTTGTATATTGGTTATAATGCAAACAGAGTTGAAATATCTGATGAGTCGGCCTTTGATATTACAGATGAGATCACGATAGCAACATGGATTAGAAACAATGGCTTTAAATATTGGGGTGATAATGACGCCATCGTGCACAAAGGAACAGATGCGTGGTATCTAAGGAGAAACGGCGGATGGGGAGCCGCGGATTCTCTTAGATTCTCTCTGGAAGATGTTGGTGCTATAACTACTTCTGATGCTGTAACAATCGCTAATGACGAGTGGCACCATATCGCTGCTACTTATAACGGCAGCGAAATGTGTCTTTATGTCGACGGGCAGTTAAATAATTCTGTCAGCGCATCAGGTCAAATTGCCACCAATAGCGACCCGGTCTGGATCGGAAATAATCCTGATGGTGCCGGTGATGCACTTGAAGGTGCAAGGCTGAAAGACCTTCGTATTTACGACAGGGGACTAAGTGCATCAGAGATCGCAGAGATCGCAACACCGCCTTATACAAGCAATCCAAACCCTGAACATAAATCAACTGTCGCATCTGCAAATGTTCAGCTATCATTCAAAGCAGGCAAAGGTGCTGCTTCACATAATGTTTATTTTGGTGATGACCATCTTGCTGTTAACAAAGCAACTGAAGCATCGGATGTATTCCAGGCTAATGTGGCTGGAAATACATTTTCGCCGCCAACGCTTGAAGTTCGTAAGACTTATTATTGGCGAGTCGATGCTGTAAAAGGCAGCAAAGTTGCAAAAGGCAATGTCTGGAGATTCTATGTTCCTTGTGAAGGCGGTGATCTCGAAGCAGATGCTAATGGCGATTGTGTTGTCGATCTTAAAGATTATGCTGCGGTAGCAAAAGACTTCTCAGTTAGTGAAACCTCGGTTGCTACTGCGAGTTTGGAATGTTCAACTTTAGGTAGTAGCGATGGTATCAAAATGTCCTTAAGTTCTGTTCTGGTAGACTTAAGCACAGACCCGCAGGGTTATGCACAATTCTACAGTTATGACGGCCAAAGTCTTAGCGAGCCCGGTCAACCCCAATTGCAGTGGAGAGTTATTATGGCATTG
>JAGLTN010000635.1 GCA_023135255.1 Planctomycetota bacterium | reverse complement strand
AAGCAGGCGCCTTCGACAAACTCGGTGGAAACCGTGCCCAGATGATGGCTGGCCTCGCAAAAGCAATGCAAATCGGTGCGACTTTCCAGGCTGATAAACAAAACGGTCAGATGAATTTCTTTGGTCAAATGGAAACAGAGGAACAAAACGAACAGCCCTCTCATGGGCTGCCTAATGTAGACCCCTGGCCTGAACAGCAGATGCTTACATTTGAAAAACAAGTGCTCGGCTTTTACGTCACAAGCAACCCATTAAGCAAACACGCTGAGATAATAAATGTTTACTCGACTGTAAATTCTTCTAAGCTCGAAAAATGCAATCAGGACAAAGAAGTTACCATCGGTGGAATGATAACCAAAATCAGACAGCTTGTTACCAAAACCGGCAGAAACGCTGGCTCCAAAATGGCGGTCTTCGTCCTTGAAGACCTTCAGGGTGAAGCTGAAGTTGTAATGTTCCCGAAAACACTTGCAAAACAGCAGGAATATCTTGTTGAAGATAAGATAGTCTTCGTAAAAGGAACCGTCGACTGCAAAAGAGAAAAACCAAATATATTCGCAGATGAATTGATCGCTATAGAGGATGTAACCGAAAAACTTGCCGCCAAAGTCAACATCCAGCTTTTCTCGAACGAAATAAACAAAGAAACACTTGGCAGAATAAAAAGCCTGTGCCAATACCACAAAGGCAAAAGCAGTCTATGTGTCACCATCCAAACCGACAAAGGTCGAGTCTGTGCGACCGCAAATAAAAACTTATCGGTAAATCCTGACATAGAATTTTGCAGAATGATGAAATCTATCGTAGGCAAAGAAAATTTTACACTTTCAAAATAACACATGGATAAACAATTGTGAAATACATCAAAGAATCGATCTCAATATTAAAAACCCGCTGGCCTGAAGCAGCCATGCTGATTGGTATGGCATTGGCTTTGGGGGTTTTAAATATGAGTTTTTTTACCATGGGAAAAGGTAATGCCTCGCCTCAACCAGCAAGCGTATTTCTTTTTTTAGTAATAATGGTATTTTTCCTGTTATTCAAATTAGGGTTTCTAAGCACAGCTCACCAAAGCAAAGACCAGCATCAACTGCCATTAACACTTTTGAAAGAAGGAAAAAGATTCTTCTGGCGATTCGTTTTGCTTGGCATGCTTTACGCAACAGTATATTTTGCTGTTACATTAGCCATACTGCCTTTTTTCGCTCCACAGGACATTGCCGGTTCCAACCCGGAAAAATTAGTCTCCGTTTTTGAAAAGGTTTCACTTCTCGACTACATCATTATCACGCTCGTCTTTATGAAATTTATTCTTTTCTTACCGGCATTAATAATTGTAACCGATGTCACCGTCCCTTCAAGTTTCAGCTTATTGAAATACTGTAAGCTCAAAGACGCTAAAGGTCTGGTAGTGCTTTTTTTAACCCAGATGGCAATAAATGTAATATGGATGCTGTTGCCGGATTTCGGAATAGAATTAAAATACCAGAAAATCCTGTCAATATTGCCAGCTGTCGTAAATCAATGTTTCACCTTGATTTTAACTGTTGCAGCAATAAGATTTGTTGCTTCCCTGGATTTATTGTATGATAACAAAAACGAAAATGAGCTTGAATCTGATTTAACAGAAGGTGAAAATTGAAAGAACTATTAAAAGGAAAATTTATTGTTCTCGATGGCCCTGATGGCTGCGGCAAAAGCACCCAATCAAAGCTGCTTAGAAAATGGGCACAAGATAACCAGGTTGAAACCGTCAGCTTCCGCGATCCCGGCACAACTGTTATCGGTGAAAAAATAAGGGACATTCTGCTCGACCCGGCTCACAAAGAAATGAACACAAGATGCGAACTGCTCTTATACATGGCCGCCAGAGCGCAGCTTTACAGCGAATCCATCGCACCAGCATTAAACCAAGGCAAATGCGTCATTTTGGATCGTTGGCTTTCAAGCACATGTGCATACCAAGGTTGCGCTGGTGGATTTGGCATCCAAAAGGTTGTGAAATTAGCCCTCGACAGCCTTGAAAGAGCCTGGCCTGATATTACCATCATACTCGATATCGACCTCGAAGATGCAAAACCAAGACTAAGTGCCAACCTCGACCGCATGGAACAGAAAAGTAAAGACTACCATGAAAAAGTCAGACAGGGGTTTCTCGAACTCGCTAAAGAGATGGAAAGCTTTAAAGTAGTAGATGCCGCAGATGATATTGACACTGTCCATGAAAACGTAATGAATCATATTAAGGCAGCTCTGGGATAAATGTCACTTAAAGATATATTCTGCCAGGATAAAGCTATAGGCCTCTTGCAACGGGCAAGATCCACAGACAAGCTGGCCAACTCATATATTTTTGCCGGCAATGATGGAATAGGCAAACATAAAACCGCTGTTGAATGGGCAAAACTACTGCTGTGCAAAAACCCCATAGAAGAAAATAATTTTGCCGACAGCTGTGGTCAATGCAGCTCATGTAAAATGGTAGAGGCCAACTCCCACCCGGATTTGCAGCTTGTCTACAAAGAGCTGCTCGAATTCACTAAAAAAGGCAAAAATAAAAAAAATCCCGTCCAAATGCCTATAGATGTAATCCGCGAATTTTTAGTAGAAAAGGTTTCCGCCAAACCAACTCACTCAGCAAAAAAAATCTTTATCGTCAATGAAGCAGAAAAACTCAACCCATCTTCTCAGAACTGCCTGCTGAAAGTGCTGGAAGAGCCTCCTGCCTTTTGCACGATAATTCTTATTACCTCCAGATTGGATAACCTGCTGCCGACGACAAAATCCCGCTGTCAGATAATACGTTTCGGCCCGGTATCAGAAGATAAGATTATCCATAAGCTTACTCTGCTTGGTCTAACAGCTGAGAAAGCAACCTATTTCGCAAGACTCTCACAGGCAAGCATCGGTCAGGCATGCTGCTGGGCAACGCTCGAAAACGAAGAAACACAATTATACCAGAAGAAAAAAGAGCTTATCCATCTTCTGGCTACCTATAAATACCAGGACAGCCTTGATGTTGCCGGAAAATTTATGGCCGCCGGAAAACAAATATCTGCCATCTGGAGCAAGCTCGAACCAAATACAAGCAAATCTGATATAAACCGAAGAACATCAACGTTTTTGATCTGGATAATAATATCAGCGATGCATGACGTGATGAAGCTTGAAATGACAGGATTGGAAGGCACTATTAATTCTGACCAGAAGCAGCAGATTAAAGCACTCAAAAGCCGATTTACGCCTGATCAAGCCGCTGAAAATATATCGCAGCTGTACAAAAGCCTTAAATGGTTGGAAGCTTCGGTCAATGAAAAACTTATTTTTGAGCAAATGTTGTTAAATCTCGCAGATTTTGATAAAATGACTGTTTAACTTAATTTTACAGATTATTCAGGATATATTATAGTGACGGAAAATAACCAGGCTCAAAAACCTAAACAGGATAAAAATAAAAAATACATACTGGTGCGTTATGGTCTGATAAACCTGATGGGCTGGTTTGAACACAATGAAAAACACATCCCTAAAAAACCAACAAGGGTCATCGTGAAAACCGAAAGAGGACTTGAGCTTGGCTGTATTGTGGGAAACATGGTAGGATATAAAGCTGGTCATTTCAAGATGACAAAAGAACAGCTTCAGGAATACTACGAAGATAGCGAAATAGAATTCCAGGAAAAACCTGCCGGAAGGCTTCTAAGAATCGCCGATGAGGATGACATAAACGAGGAAAAGCACCTCAGGCAGATTGTGAAAGAGGAAACACAATACTGTAAAAAATGTGTTGAAGAACTTGAACTGCCTATGAAGATAGTCAGTGCTGAACATATTTTCGGCGGCGAAAGAGTGATATTTTATTTTATGTCTGAATCAAGAGTTGATTTCAGAGAACTTGTAAAAAAAATCGCACATGAATACCAGACTCGAATAGAAATGCGGCAGATCGGCGCACGCGATGAAGCCAAACTTTTGGGAGATTATGAAACTTGCGGCCAACAATGCTGCTGTCAGAAATTCCTTAAAGTTTTGAAACCTGTAAATATGAGAATGGCAAAAATGCAAAAAGCCACTCTCGACCCTTCTAAAATATCGGGCTATTGCGGAAGACTGAAATGTTGTCTGCGTTATGAAGATCAGACATATACACAATTAAAGCGAAATCTGCCTCGAAAAAATACTCCTGTAAAAACACCTCAGGGCAAAGGCAAAGTTATTAACACCCAAATACTTACTCAACTGGTAATGGTACTGCATGATAATGGTGAAAGAGCCGCCGTCCCACTGGAAGATATTAAGATAATCACACCAGAAGAAGCCGCTGCTGAGAACGGCAATGACAAACAGCAAGATAACAAGGCCGAAAAATCATCTGATGAAAAAACTCCTGACAGCAATAACCAAAACAACAGTAACAGCAATGGTGACAACAAGCAAAACGACAATGAAAACGGTAAACGCCGTGGAAACAGAAGAAGAAACAGAAGAAATAACAAAAACAACAAACAGAATAATAAAGCAGAAAATGACAGCCCTGAAAACAAACAAACGCAGGACAATGATCAAAACAATAACAAATCGGATAATGCCCAACAGCAATAATATTCAGAGGGAAGTATGTCTCGAAAAATAGTTGTAACATCAGCTCTGCCTTACTCTAACGGCCCTATTCATATAGGACATCTCGTAGAATATCTCCAGACTGATATATGGGTAAGGTTCCAGAAAATTTGCGGCAATCAGTGTTTCTATTTCTGTGCAGATGACACACATGGCACACCAATAATGATAAGCGCAAGAGACAAAAACATAGAGCCAGAAAAGCTTATAGACCAGGTACACAAAGAGCACAAAGCTGACTTCGATAATTTCTTCATCGAATTTGATAATTATTATTCGACGCATTCTCCTGAAAATAAGCAGTTCAGCCAGGAAATTTACAAACGTCTTAAACAAGCTGGTTCAATAGTAAAAAAGAATATTGAGCAAACCTACTGCGAAAACTGCAATATGTTCTTACCTGACAGGTTCGTAAGAGGTATTTGCCCAAAATGTAAAGCTGACGATCAATATGGTGACTCCTGCGATAAATGCGGCGGCACATACCACCCCACTGACCTTATAGAATCTCATTGTTCCGTTTGCGGCAACACGCCGTCACTTAAAAAAAGTGATCACCTTTTTTTCAAACTTGCGGACTATACACCTCAGCTAAAAGAACTGATAGCATCTGGCTACACACAGCAATCAATGTCTAACAAGCTAAAAGAATGGTTCGACTCCGGTCTGAAAGACTGGGACATCTCAAGAGACGGACCCTATTTCGGTTTTGAAATTCCAGGAGAAGAAAATAAATTTTTCTATGTCTGGCTCGATGCGCCTATCGGGTATATGGCTTCGGTGAAAAATTACTGTGACAATAATGGACTGGATTTCGAAAAACTCTGGAACAGCGATGAATACGAACTATATCACTTCATAGGCAAAGATATAATGTATTTCCACGCGTTGTTCTTCCCGGCAATGCTCATAGGTTCAGGATACAAAACAGCTGACAAGCTTTTCGTACATGGCTTCTTAACCGTCAACGGTGAAAAAATGAGCAAATCAAAAGGTACTTTCATCAAAGCAAGTACCTATTTAAATCACCTCAACCCTGAATACCTGCGATATTACTACGCAAGCAAACTTACAGGCGGCGTAGAAGACCTCGATCTGAGCGTCGAAGACTTTATCAACAAAACCAACTCAAACCTCGTCGGTAAATTCGCCAATCTTGCTTCACGTTCGGGGCCCATGCTCAAAAAGAAACTCGACGGAAAAACAGGCGCACTCAACCAGGCTGGTAAAAAGCTTATTGAGAAACTGGCTTCAGCAAAAGAAGAAATTATAAAAGATTACGAAAATCTGAACTACGCTTCTGCTGTTCGGCTGATAGTTTCTCTTGCTGACGATGCTAATAAATATATTGAGGAAAACGAGCCCTGGAAAACTGTCAAAGAAGACCTCGAAAAAACAAGGACTACTTTGACCGCTGCAATAAACGCTGTTAAAATATTGACTATTTATCTAAAACCAATATTGCCCGAATACGCCGGAAAAGTTGAAGAGTTCCTGAATGTTGAACCTTTGACTTTTGATGACGTTGAAAAAACACTTGAGAACCATACTATCAACAAGTTTAAAAGACTAATTAATAGAGTGGAAAGAGAACAGGTAGACGCTATGATCGAAGAAAGTAAACAAGACCAGGCGCAGCAACCGCCGACCAAAGAAGAAAAACCGCAGCTTCCGATCGAACCAATCGCCCAGGAGTGTACAATTGACGATTTCATCAAAGCCGATTTGAGAATTGCCAAAGTTATCGAAGTTGGCCCCGTTGAAGGAGCTGACAAACTCTTAGCTTTGAAACTCGATATCGGAGGAATTGAAAAAAATGTATTTGCAGGCATTGCCAAGGCTTATAAACCAGAAGAACTGATAGGCAAACTCGTCGTTTGTGTTGCAAACCTGAAACCGAGAAAAATGAAGTTCGGCATCTCTGAAGGAATGATACTGGCAGCCGGCCCGGGCGGCAAAGATATCTTCATGCTCTCCGTTGACCAGGGCGCAACCCCAGGCCAGCGAATAAAATAACAAAAGCTGTCTCAGTAACTCTACAAAGCTCCGGCAATAACAAAACTTCGGAGCTTATGGATGGGATGATGAAAAATGAAGAAGAACCTCGACAAAATAGCTTTGAAAGATGGACGCTTCAGCCCTGAAATAGTTAAATTTGTCTACGAAGGCTTAAGCTACAGTGTTGAAAACTTGATCGACCGACCTGATCACGTCAGCGGACAGATACTTTGCCAAGGCTTAAAGTTGTTCGCTATTGAAAATTGGGGGAAACTTGCGAAATTGGTACTAAACAAAAATGGGGTAAAGACAACTCGCGATTTTGGTGAAATTGTTTACATGATGATCGAAAACAAATGGATGAGCGCACAACCCACAGATACCATTGAGGATTTTGACGATGTCTACGATTTTCAAACGGTATTCAAAGATAAGTTTAAATTTTAACACCAAAGTATGCGGATGTCATGTCAGATACTTTAATATAAGTTCTTTATAATATCCAGCCGCTTTCTTAATATCACAAAAATCGATACACTCATCAGGTTTATGACACAATTGCGGATCACCCGGACCACAAATAACAACCGGTGCTGAAAACTCCGCGACAAATGGCCCATCTGTAGCATAATTGGCACTCGTAGTCTCTTGAGCACTCACAATCTGACAAAAATCTTTAACAAATTCGCTTTCAATATCACTATTCAGCGATCCAACCTGCCTGACAATATTAATTTCAGCATTGAAATCAGGATTCTCACTTTTAAGTTTTGAAAAAATATCTTCAAGATCAGAGATAATTCGGCCATACGTATACTCAGGCGTAGTCCTGAAATCAATCCCGATACTGCACTCATCAGGCACGACATTAACAGCCTCGCCGCCGGAAATCGTATTAATACTCATAGACAAACCGCCGGTTATACCCCTCTTATACTTATCAAGCTCAGTTAAAAGGCTGTTCATCAAAGATATCGCGTTAATCCCTAAATACGGCATCGAACCGTGAGCTGTCTTGCCCCTGGTAGATATTTTTACCCAAAATAAACCCCTGTGAGAAGTTATCACCTCAAAATTTGTAGGCTCCGGAATAATAACACCCGCCAATGCCGGCATTTTACCGCCGAAAGAGTCCACAAACCTTCTAACCCCGCAACTGTCAGTTTCTTCGCCGGCGGTAGCCACAAACATCAGATCGCCCTTAAGATCAACTCCGGATTCAACTATTTCCTTAATGGCAATTACGATGCCAACAGTTCCACCCTTCATGTCTACCGAACCCCTGCCATATATCTTACCCTCTTTTTCCATCCCGGAAAAAGGCGGATTAACCCATTCTTCATTGCCAGGCGGCACAACATCTATATGACAAACAAACAGCAAAGCCCCCCTTTCGCCACTCGATTTAACATGAGCAAAAACATTAGCCCTGTTTTCATCCCAGATATCAATTTCGCAGGCTACAGATGATTTTTCTAAATCTTCTTTAATCAACTCCGCTCCCTTAATTTCACCTTTATCTGCCGTCGTATCTGCCTGAACAAGTTTTTTTAATAAATCTTTCATAAAATGTGAGTATATTAAAATTAAAGCAAAATGCCAGCTAATCTTCAGGTAAATGGTGTTTAAGCCAGAATATAGCACTACTAAAATTTCAAAATAAAATGCGGCAAAAAGAAAAACTAAAAAAAACAGTTGCCAACCTTGACCTGAATTAACATAATGAGGGGCTTAAAAGTGAATTATTGTCATCTCATTACAAGGAGTACAAATGGGACCTGTGTTAAATGGGTTGATAAAACTACAAAGTGTTGAAAGCAGACTGCGCGCAGTAAAATCAAAGCTTACAAGATGTCGAAGAAATGTGATTATCCAGGAAAACATGATAAGAACACTTCAAAACAGCTTTGAGGCAAAAAAAGAAGAGCTCCTGCTTAGTAAGATACAAGCCGATCGTCTCGAATTAGAACTAAAGACAAAAGATGAATCCATCGCCAAGTTAAGAGCTTCTTTAAATGCTGCTAAAACAAACAAGGAATATGCCGCTATTTTGACTCAGCTTAATACTTCAAGAGCAGACAATTCCAAGATCGAAACTCAAATACTCGACATGTTCAAAGACCTTGAGGTAGATGAAGCCCAATGTGCTGATCTCAAAAAACAGACCGAAGAACAAAAAGAAAAACTTGAGCAGATAAGAAAAGATTCGGAGCTCTCTGCTGTAAAATTGCAGAAAGAGATCGAAAACATACAACTCGAATGGGACAGCACTGCCAAAGAAATCCCCGCTGAGACGCTTAAAACTTTCAACAGGGTTGCAGAAACCTATGACGGTGAAGCACTTGCAACCGTCGAAGGACTTGGTCATAGCACAGGACCATATAGCTGCGGCGGTTGTTTCATGGGAATAACTGCTGAAAATGTCAACCTGCTGATGACAAAAGATGACATTCTTCGCTGTCCTAACTGTACAAGGATACTTTTTCTAAATCAGGACCACGAAGAATAGTTTTTTTCTGCAAACACGATTTAGGCAGAACTATCTGACATTTGCATTTAAGCTTACTTTATGTTTAGTTCTGAGAATATTGCATTTAAGGAATTAGTAATTGCCAGGATCTTCAAAAAAAATAACCATTTATACAGATGGCGGAAGCAGAGGCAACCCAGGCCCAGCGGCTTGTGGCTTTGTCATCGCATCGGATAACGGCAAGCAACTCATCGCAAAAGGTCTCTTCCTTGGCAAAGCTACGAACAACATCGCTGAGTACACCGGTATTTTAAAAGCTCTCCAGCATGCGAAAGAAATCCGAGCCAACGAAATACAGCTTTTCAGTGACAGCGAACTGATAGTAAAGCAAATAAATGGTCAATACCGTGTCAAAAACGCCGGCTTGAAGGAATATTACGAGCAGATAATGAATATTCTATCTGGTTTTGGCAGTTGGCAGGTCACCCACGTTTACCGCGATAAAAACAAAGAAGCTGACGCATTAGTAAACAAAGCTCTTGATAATTCAGCCGATGTAGAAATTAAAAACAATTCTCGGACCTCGCAGAAAAAACAAAAACCAATACGCATCGCAGTGTTAATCAGCGGCGGCGGAAGAACTCTTATCAACATTGACGAGCAAATTAAAAAAGGCGAACTAAACGCTGAAATATCGCTGGTAATAAGCTCTCGTTCAACGGTAGCAGGAGTCGAAAGAACTAAAAATCTCGGCTATGGCGTAAAAATAATACGGAAAAAAGACTACCCCGATATTGACCTGTTCAGCAAACAAATAGAAAGAGAACTCATCGCAGCAAAAGTTGACCTCGTTATTCAGGCAGGTTGGTTATGCCTTTGGAAAATCCCCACGCAATACAAATATCGGGTTATGAATATACACCCTGCCCTGCTGCCTTCTTTCGGCGGACAGGGAATGTGGGGCCATCATGTCCATGAAGCTGTTCTAAAAGCGGGATGTAAAATAAGCGGCTGTACGGTACATTTCTGTACAAATAAATATGATAAAGGGCCAATTATTGTACAATTAGGATGTCCGGTTAAAGATAACGACACTGCCGAGACACTCGCAGCAAGAGTCTTTGAGCAGGAATGTATAGCATATCCGCTGGCAATAAAGCTTTTTGAACAAAAAAAATTGGCTGTTAAAAGTAATATTGTACATATATACTGATCCCAATTGAATTCACCCGTTTATCCGCGGGAACTTACTACCCTTCAAGGGTATAAACTGATTTTTTTTAGTTTTTTTTTAAAATAACCGATAAGCTTAACATGAAGAAACGCAAAAAAGCCATGCTGACAGAGGTTATTATTATAGTAACCATTACCACGATTGCGGTTTTGGCAATGGTAAATTTCAAAGATTATATCAACAAATCAGAAGCGATCAAATTCATGGATCGCCTTAGCACTGTCATAAACGACTACAAAGAAAATTATGGCGCCGTACCTCCGGAATCTTACATCCAGCAAATAAAAGACGATTTGCAAGGCTCATTAAGGCTCGGCGGGCTGCAATACAGATCAAGGTGGATTGATTTTGACTCACCGCCGGATACAATTCTCGCCTATACAGAAAGAAACTACCGTTCGCCATTTGTCGGCAAGGGATTTATAGTTTTAAGATTAGATGGAGAAGTACAATGGATGGAAAAAAAGGAATTTAAACAAATCTTTACAACTCAGCAAAAACCACAGGAAATTGAATTGCTGAAAAAAAAACCATTCTGATAACCTATAATAATCAGCACTAAATTAAAAAAAGACTCTGATTTTCACCAGAGCCTTTTTGATTGCACATCGTAATTCAATTACTGAGGCTGAACAATAGCCTTCTCTGATTCTTTCTTTGCTTTAGACTTATCTTTAACACCTTCAATCTTGAGATGCTCTTCGTCAAGAACGTCGATCTTAATAAGATTTTTATCCTTGAACTCACCCCTAAGCATCCCCTCTGACAAGGGGTCCTCAATATAACGACCGATAGCTCTTCTAAGAGGTCTGGCACCAAATTCAGGATTATAACCTTTATCAATCAAAAATTCTTTGGCAGAATCGGTCAACTCAAGTTCCAGACCATGTTCAACAAGACGTTTAAACACTTTCGCAAGTTCATAATCAATAATAATCTGCAGATCTTCTCTCGTAAGACCTTTAAATACGATCACATCATCAAGCCTGTTAATAAACTCAGGTCTGAAGTGACGTTCGATCTCTTTATTAAGAAGCTCTTTCATCCTCTCGTAATTCGACTCAACAGTCTTTTTGCCGAAACCAAAGCCAGACTGATTCCTGATAAGATCAGCACCAATATTGCTGGTCATAAGAATAATCACATTCTTAAAGTCAACATACCTGCCGAAGCTATCCGTAAGCCTTCCCTCATCCATGATCTGAAGCAGCATATTATAAACATCAGCATGAGCCTTTTCAATTTCATCAAGCAGCAGAACTGCATAAGGCCTGCGCCTGATTCTCTCAGTAAGCTGACCGCCCTCCTCATAACCGACATATCCGGGAGGAGCGCCCACAAGCCTGCTGACATTGTGTTTCTCCATAAACTCACTCATATCGAGTTGAACAAGTGCACTCTCATCACCAAACATAAACTCCGCCAATGCCTTGGCAAGCAAAGTCTTACCAACACCACTTGGTCCAACAAGCACAAAACTGCCCATCGGTCTGTTAGGATCCTTAAGACCGCTTCTGCTTCTTCTTACTGCCTTGGATACCGCTATAATCGCCTCATCCTGGGAAACAACTCTTTTATGAAGTTCGCTTTCAAGCTCAAGAAGTCGCTGTGCTTCCTTTTTCTCAAGCCTTGTAAGAGGAACACCTGTCATCTTACTGACAACCTCAGCAATGATCTCCTCATCAACAACACCCGTCTGCTCTTTATTTTTTTCGTACCACTCTTTATGCATTTTCGATTTTTCTTCAAGCAAATGCTGAGCTTCATCTCTCAGAGAAGCGGCACGCTCATAATCAGCGCCCTTGACAGCCTCATCTTTTTCAACCTGAAGCTTTTCGATTTTATCTTCAACTTTTGTCAAATCCGGCGGAGGAGTCATATTCTTTATACGAACTCTTGCCCCTGCCTCGTCGATAACATCGATAGCTTTGTCAGGCAGACATCTTCCTGTAATATAACGAGTAGAAAATTCCACCGCCTGATAAAGTGCTTCATCTGTAAACCTTACCCTGTGGTGAGCCTCATACCTGTCCCTTAGACCCTTAAGAATAGCAACTGTTTCCTCTTTTGAAGGAGGGTCAACAATTATTGTCTGGAATCTTCTCTCAAGAGCACTGTCTTTTTCGATATACTTTCTATATTCGTCAAGAGTTGTAGCACCAACACACTGAACTTCACCTCTGGCCAATGCCGGTTTCAAAACATTGGATGCATCTATTGCACCCTCTGCTCCGCCTGCACCTACAAGTGTATGCAGTTCATCGATAAACAAAATTACATTCTTTGCTCGCCTGACTTCATTAATAACAGCTTTAATTCTCTCCTCAAATTGACCTCTGTATTTTGTACCGGCAACCATCATCGCCAAATCAAGAACAACGACTCTCTTACCCCTGAGGATTTCCGGCACATCTTTATGAATTATCTGCTGACTAAGCCCTTCGACAATAGCGGTCTTTCCAACGCCGGCTTCACCAAGCAAAACAGGGTTATTCTTGGTACGCCTGCAAAGTATCTGTATCAGACGCTCTATTTCATTTTGCCTGCCGATAACAGGATCCAACTCGTCCTCAACAGCCAGCTGTGTAAGGTCCCTGCCAAAACTATCCAACGCCGGAGTCTTGCTCTTCT
>JAGLTN010000634.1 GCA_023135255.1 Planctomycetota bacterium | reverse complement strand
ACATGGGCCAAGTCAGTTTCGATAGCACCCAAATACCAGTAGCAGGGCCACCAAGAGAAGTTATCAATGAGAAAATGGAAATCGCTGATAGATATAAATAAGGTTAAATTATAAGCTCACTGATGAAAGACTTAATTCAACAGAAAGAATTATAAATATGACAATGAAGTTTTTTAAATATCATGCATTAGGAAATGATTATATCGTTCTGGATCCAGAAGAATTTGCTGACGATTTAACAGAAGAACATATCCGCAAAATATGCCATCGCAATTATGGTATAGGTTCCGATGGTATTCTTTATGGACAGATGGAGACGGATAAGGCTAATTTTGAATTACGTATATTTAATCCTGACGGCAGCGAGGCTGAGAAAAGTGGAAATGGCCTGCGGATTTTTGCTCGTTATCTTTGGGATAGAAAATTGGTTGGGACAAACGAATTTAGTATATTGACCACTGGTGGTAAAGTTAGCGCTCAGGTTCATGAAAATGGGCGAAAGGTTACAGTTGAAATGGGGCAAGTCAGTTTCGACGGTACCAAAATACCAGTAGCTGGGCCGCCAAGAGAAGTTATCAATGAAAAAATGGAAATTGATGGCGAGATGATAGAATTCTCAGCAGCCACTATTGGTAACCCACACTGTGTCATTCTACAAAATGATTTATCCGAGGCCTTAGCCCGAAAATTGGGCCCAAAAATCGAAACAGCCCCACGCTTTCCTAACAGAACAAATGTGCAATTTATGAAAGTTATTGATCGAAATAATATCAGAATCGAGATTTGGGAAAGAGGCGCGGGTTACACGTTAGCTTCGGGCAGCAGTAGTAGTGCCGCCGCCGCTGTCGCAAGGCGGTTGGACATGTGTGATTCAAATATAAACGTCCACATGCCAGGCGGACAAATTAAAATAGTCATCTCGGACAACTTTGCAATCACAATGACAGGCCCCGTAACAAAAGTAGCTGAAGGCACAATAACAAAAGAAATGTTTGGATAAAATAAAAAATGGAAACAATACTGATAATAGAAGATGATTCGACAATGCTGCGGGGCCTGAAGGATAACTTCGAGTATGCAGGATATCATGTATTGACCGCTGACGATGGTGAAAAGGGGCTTGAGGCGGCATTAGATGCCAAACCCGATTTAATAATCCTCGATATTATGCTGCCTAAGATCAATGGCTATGAAATATGCCGCTGGCTAAGAGAAGCCGGCCTTGATGTGCCGATCATAATGCTAACCGCCAAGGGACAGGAATCGGATATTATTTTGGGACTTAACCTCGGCGCTGATGATTATGTCACCAAGCCTTTCAGTATAAAAGAATTGCTTGCCAGGGTGTCAGCATTTCTCAGACGGGCTAAAAAAAGCGAAAGCTCTGAATACAAATTTGCTGACTTCGTGCTGGATCTCAGTGCAAGAAAACTAACACGAAACAATAAGGCAATTGAGTTATCGCCTAAAGAATTTGATTTGCTGGCTTATTTTTTAAAGAAGCAAAGCCGAGCTCTCACCAGAGATGATATTTTAAACGCTGTCTGGGGATTCAACTGTTTTGTTACGCCCAGGAGTATTGACCGATGTGTCACTACGCTGCGAGACAAGATAGAACCTGACCCGCATCGCCCTGCTTTTATAAAAACCATCCGCTCCGTAGGTTATAAATTTGAACCGCCGGAAGACGATTAAGCTTCAGCCGCTTCTATAGCCTGCTCAACTGTGATGGTTCCCTCATAGATGGCTCTTCCCACGATCGCCGCTGCAATAGAGCCCAGCTCAACGAGTTTTTTAATATCCGCAGCCGTGCAAACTCCCCCCGAAGCAACAACGTTAATATCCACGGAATT
>JAGLTN010000633.1 GCA_023135255.1 Planctomycetota bacterium | reverse complement strand
AACAAGTTACGGCTTTATTCGCGGACATTTACTACCCTTCAAGGGTATAAATGCGATCAGAAAATATTAAAATGCTCTAAAATCGCAACATAAGCGGGATCATAACACTACCAGAATCCAGTGAGAGGGTATACCAGCTCACCACAATTTTGGCGACTCAGTTGCACTTATGAGTTGAATCCGCTAAACATAAAAAAACACAAAACATAACAAAACACGACAAAAATTGAAACATAACCAGAATCGTAACATAACCAGAATCGATACACATTTGGTATCGAAACACAAAATATTAAGCTTTTGCCCCATTTTTTAACCGGCAAAGGCCTTTTTTTTTAAAAAAAATGATTCTCACGTCAAAATTGAGCTTTTTATTCTAAAAATTGAGCTTTTTACTAATTTTTGCAAAAATATGTGTCGACAAAAACGTAGGGCTTGATTTCGCCTACGTTTTTGTTATAATGCTGTCGTTTAATGGAAAGGATGGCGAAGGTTATGAAGATGATAAAAGAAGTGAAACTTTTAAGTGATGTTGCGACCGCTTTTGCGGATTCGCTTAATCTTGAAATGACTTTGAAGTCTATTATGGAATTGCTTGATACGCACCTTAAGCTGGAAAGAGGTACAGTGACGCTGCTTGATGCAGATACTGAAACTATAAATATTAAAATCGCCCATGGAATCAGTTCCCAGTCACAGGAAATGGGCACTTACAAAATCGGCGAGGGGATTACTGGTAAAGTAGTGCAGACAGGAAAAGAGATCATTGTGCCGGATATCTCTAAGGACCCGCGTTTTGTTCACAAAACACAGTCCAGACGCCAGAAGAAGGGTCAGAAAATAGCTTTCTTCTGTGTTCCAATTACCCTGGAAGGCAACACTATCGGATCGCTGAGCGTTGATCGTGAAACGCAAAAAAACGATAGCCTTAATGATATCGTGAAGCTATTGAATATCATAGCGACAATGGTGGCGCAGGCAGTAAAACTGAATAGGCTGTTTGAAACGGAAAGTCAAAAACTGCGTGATGAAAATATCCACCTGCGACAGGAAATAAAAACAAAATTTAATGTCAATAATATGATCGGCACAAGCAATGCAATGAAAAAAGTCTATCGCCTTATCGAACAGGTGGCTGACAGTAAGGCAACGGTTATAATCAACGGAGAAAGCGGCACGGGTAAAGACCTTGTTGCTCATGCGGTGCATTATAACAGTCTTCGAGCAGATAAGGCTTTTATCAAAGTCAACTGTACGGCTTTGCCAGATGCGTTGCTTGAGAGTGAACTTTTCGGCCATGAGAAAGGCTCTTTTACCGGCGCAATTGAGAGAAAGATCGGCAGATTTGAAAGAGCCAACGGGGGAACAATCTTTCTTGATGAGATAGGTGATTTTAGTATGAACCTGCAGGTGAAACTATTGCGGGTAATACAGTTTAAGGAATTTGAACGAGTCGGCGGTTACGATACAATAAAAGCAAATGTAAGAATTGTTGTCGCTACAAATAAGAACCTTGAAAATCTTATCAGAGAAGGTCTTTTCAGAGAAGATCTATATTACAGGATCAATGTTTTCCCGATCTATCTGCCTCCTTTGCGTGAGAGAAAAGATGATATTATGCTTTTGGCAGACAGCTTTCTCGAAAAACTAAGCCACGATAATAACAAAAATATTAATAGAATATCGACCCCTGCGATAGAAATGCTGACAAGCTACCACTGGCCTGGCAATGTCAGAGAATTAGAAAACTGCATTGAGCGAGCAATCCTTATGTGTGACGGCGATACGATCCGCTCGGAACATTTGCCCCCCTCTTTGCAAACCGGCCATTCCATGAGTGCTTATGCAAATGCCACAATGACTAAAATAATCGCTAATAAAGAGAAAGAGCTTATAATCGACGCTTTGAAAAAATCAGGCGGTCAACAAAGATCGGCAGCAACGTACCTCGGCATAACAGAAAGAATTCTCGGCTACAAAATTAAGAAGTATCAGATATTTCCGAAGCTGCTTACGTAGGATTTGGGGGGATTTTATTTTGTAATCGACCGTAGTAATTCCGATTCCGACGAGTTTTTTGGGGGACCCATTCTCATCGGAATTACTACTCGGTTTCTATATATGTGAAGATTTGATTGTTTTTTGGGGTGGATTTGGGGGGATCTTTTACGCATTTGCGAAAAATGGGCACTGAAAAATCTGGTGGTGAGAGGTTTTGTAAGTCATTTTGGCAATTTTGAGGTGGAAATTTCATCAAATTGGCCAGATTTGCTGAAATGTATTTTCAAAAATTTGCCTTTTTTCACCTTTTTTCCGATTTTTTCCCTTTTTTTCCCTTTTTTTCCAAAAAATGACCACGATTTGACCCTTTTTGACCAAAAATAACAGGGTGTAAATGGGGGTTTTGTGGGTTTTTGGGTTAATAGCAAGGATTTTTTGTTTTTTTCGGTGAATTTCGGCTGAGATTTTTTGATTTTAAGAGTATTGAAGCAGGATTAGTGTTTTTACCATGAAGGACGTGAAGAAAAGATAAGAGAAAATGGAATTGGGGGAATATAGCCGCGAAGGGGTAGATTCATAGGTAAAAGAAAGACTTTAAAATTTATCCCGCCAAGGCGCAAAGGCGCGAAGGAAAGATGGAAATTGGGGAAGTTGTTGTTTTTTGTTGTGTTTATTTTGGTTGGGGGTATGATGTTTTTGGATTTGCAGCTTTTGAGGAAGTTGGCAGTTTTGAGGTAAGAGGTTAGTCGGGAAGTTTTGGAAGACAGGCCTTTATGTTTAATTTTTAGTGGATTGATTTTAAGGTTTAGCTATGGCCGCACGAAAAGGTGGATTTTTAAATTCGCAAAAACAGATGGGTTGTTATTTGAAAGAATTGGTAATTTAATCATATAATTGGAGATATGCAAAATGGAAGATAATAATTCAAATCAAGCCCAACCGGAGGAAAAACAAACTTCTATTGATGAAATAAAAGCAGAGGCAGAAACGCTTTTGAGTCAAATCAAGCAAGTGGTCGAAAATTGTCAGAACCAAGAAAGTTCCTTAAATGAAAAAATCCAAGGTTTAAGCTCAAAAACTGTGACATTAACTCAGGAACAAGGCAATATAGAAAACTTGCTTCAACAAATTACTCAGGCTCAACAAGATGTTGTATCGCATAAAAAGAATATAGATGATATTGTTCAAGATGTTCAAGAAAAACAGACTACCATTAGCGCCACAGCGAATGAAATTCAGGAAACAAAAACAGTTGTAGATTCCAATAACGAGGCGATTCAAGAATTAAAAACATCTATTGTAGAAACTGAAGAAGAAGCTACTGAACTAAAATCAACTATTGATACAGATAATAGTGCTATTCAGCAAGCCAAGATTGAAGTGGAGGGAAATACCAAAGCTATAATTCAATCAAAAGCCACCGTTGACCAACTGGAAGCCGAATTAAAGGCTATTGCAGATACTGCTGATAAAAAGGTTGAAGCAGTTGAAAGCTTTAAAACAGAACTTGAGGAACTTAATAAAAAGTGGATAAACAAATTCCAAGCAGAGTTTAACCGTAGTAAAAAAAGTTTCACCGAATCCCAACAAAACCATTCTGAAGAATACGATGCATTAAAAACACAGATTGAAAATCTTCTTCCCGGTGCAACAAGTGCAGGATTAGCAAGTGCTTTTATGGACAGGAAAAAAAGTGTTGGTAAATTTAAGTGGTTTTGGGGGTTAATGGTTTTGGCTGGAGCAGGGGGATTAATTGTTGTTGGTGTTTATACAATAAAACATCCTCCTAGTATGCAGATGAGTTTTTATGACTTTATGATTTATCTTTTAACCCGTTCCAGCATTCTTGCCGGAATTATCCTAATCGAGGAATTTGGACGCCGACACTTTAATATTATTTCACGACTCTTTGAAACCTATGCCTATAAAGAGGTATTATCTAGGTCTTTCGAGGGCTATAAAGAACAAATGGAATCAGTGGAAATAGAACCCACAATTACAACAGTTGGAACAGATGATGCAGGCAAAGAAACCAAAAAAACGGTTCTGATGAAAGCCTCATCAAAATTGAGCGATAATCTTCTTGATAATCTGAAAATGGACCCCTCCACTATTTATGAAAAAGAAAAACCCATTTCTACTCCAACTGTTGATACAACAGAATTAGCGGCACAGTCAATAAATAAAGCTGTTGAACATTTGGGAAAAAATAAATTTGATATCGGCTGGAGAGTCTTTGGCATTGCCATAGCTGTTATTATTGCTATAGCAACAACTATTATTTTATTGGTAAAATAACATGACTGAAAGAAATAAAAATCAGCATGGATACAAGAAAACAAATGGGACAATTCAAGGTGACTTTGATAGAACTACGAGCTAACGTTTTGGTATGGGAAGGCCGCCACAATTAGAAGTAATAGAGAATGGACCAACTAAGATAAAACGGATTAAATTAATGAATAGGGTGAAAAATTATTATAAAAAAAATGATCAATCCCCTCCCAATTTCAGTGGTTTTAAAATGAAAGAAATTGATAAGAAATTAAGAAAAATCTCAGAAATAAATTTCAAATTATAGATTATTTTTTGACCACAGAAAGGGATGCACTCCTGCCCGCGCAAGAATGACAAAGGGGTAAAATGGTAGAAGACCCCGCGACGGGTCGCAGGGCTAATTTTTTTTGGGGGGGGTAAGGGAATGGGTCTCCGCATACGCGAGGATGACATGGGGGGTGAAATGGTAGAAGACCCAGCGATCGGTCGCAGGGCTAATTTTGGGGGGATCAAGTTGGTGGTGGTTTGGTGGTTTAGTGGTAAGACCCCGCGACAGGTCGCAGGGCTAATCTTTTGGGGGATCAAGTGGTGGTGGTTTGTGGTAAGACCCCGCGACAGGTCGCGGGGCTAATCTATGTACACAAATGGTGTTATTTTTTTATGTCCTTTGATATATTTAATCATACTGCTTAACTGCTCTGCATTATTACAAAATCTATTGTCAAAACCTTTAGTCCAGACCGATTTTCCTGCAAATTTCTCGCCGAGTTCTTTTCTGGCATTATTCTTATATCTGGCTGACAATCTACCAGGGCCTTCGCTATGCTCTTTTATTAAAAGGTGGACATGATTTTTCGTCACTGCCATGGCAAATATCTTATGCCCCTTTTCGCAACTATGCTCTAACATTGCATTATACACCTTTGCCTGCTCGGTATTCGTCAACTGCACAGGCGAAGTTTTCAGCCTTTCAGCGTTTGACCTGCAAAGACCAACCCTTGCTGAATATACTACTCCATCTTTAACCCAGCCTCGCCGGTCACCCTGCAGCCAGAAGCCATAAGTTGTCCAGGTCAGCATATATCCAATCATTTCACAATTCTCACTCCAAAAATTAGCCCGCCGACCTGTCGGCGGGT
>JAGLTN010000632.1 GCA_023135255.1 Planctomycetota bacterium | reverse complement strand
GATTTTGTAAATGAGATTTATGTTTGCAAACTTGATTAACTAAAATGTTTTTCTGATGCGGGGTAATTTTATCAGATTGTCCTGCGTCTTTTTAAGGATATCCGGAGTTTTTTTTTATGGCAGCAAGGAAGGCCCGATCAGAAGGTCAAATGGATTTTGGTTTTAGCAGCTCAGCGGCAAAAAAGGGTGGTGTAAAAAAAGCATCTAAAGGCAAAAAAACAGCAGCAGCTAAAAAAAGGACAAGCGTTAAGGCTTCGGCAACAACAGCTAAGAGGAAATCTGCCCCCAAAATTTCCAGCAAACCGGTTAAGCCTAAAACCAAAAGGACTAAAAAAGGCGCTAAAGTCGCAACAGCAGAGTCGATGGCAAAGCAGCAGCGAGATATCAGTATTAGCGAATTTTTTGCAAAGAACCGTCATCTGCTTGGTTTTGATAATCCGCGAAAAGCTCTTTTGACAGCAGTTAAAGAGGCTGTTGACAATTCACTTGATGCATGTGAAGAAGCGCAGATACTGCCTAACCTGGAAATCACAATTAAGCAGATCGAGACGGGCAGTAAGTTTATTTTAACAGTTACCGATAACGGCCCGGGAATCATTAAACAAAATATTCCAAATGTTTTTGCAAGGCTTCTTTACGGCAGTAAGTTTCACAGCCTGAAGATGAGCAGGGGTCAGCAGGGTATTGGTATATCGGCGGCGGGTATGTATGGCCAATTAACTACCGGTGAACCTGTAGATATTGTTTCCAGAACAGGCAGGAAAAAACCTGCGCACCATTACCAGGTTAAAATAGATACAGCGAAAAATAAGCCTCAGATCATTCTTGATGAAGAATGTGAATCTGAGTTGTCAACAGGGACATCTGTAACAATTACACTTGAAGGCAAATACCAGAAAGGCAGACAAAGCGTTGATGAGTATATCGCGCAGACCGCTATTGCCAATCCGCACGCGACTATGATTTATAATGCGCCCGATGGTGAAAGATATGAGTACGAAAGAAAAACACGCCAGGCTCCGTTTGTACCTAAGGAGATCAAACCTCACCCATATGGTGTTGAGTTGGGTCTTTTGCTTAAGATGGCCCATGAGAGTCCTTATAAGCAGCTTACCGCTTTTCTTCAGAAAGAATTTTCACGAGTCAGTTTGCGTATCGCCAATCAGATTTGCGAAAAGGCAAAAATAAGAGGTACGCTTAGACCTACGAGAATAACATTGAAACAGGCAGAGGCAATCCATCAGGCGATAAGCGAAACAAAAATAATCGCACCATCTACAGACTGCATCGGTCCTATCGGCGCAGAGCAATTAGAAGAAGGATTGAGAAGGGTAGTCGATGCGGATTTTTATGTAGCCTGTTCGAGGACGCCGGCAGTTTACAGGGGTAATCCTTTTTTGATAGAAGCTGCGTTGGCGTATGGTATTAAAAGCAACAGCAGCAAGAAAAACGGCAATGGTGACAAGGAGCCTTTGATGAGGCTCAACAGAATCGCTAACCGTGTGCCTTTGCTTTACCAGCAGTCCGGATGTGCGGTTTATAAGGCAGTGCTTGATATTAACTGGCGCAATTACGCTATGACCCAAAGCAGGGGAGCTTTGCCGGCAGGGCCTGTAATGCTGATGGTTCATATGGCGTCGGTGTGGGTTCCGTTTACTTCTGAAAGTAAAGAGGCTATCGCGCATTATCCGGAGATAATAAAAGAAATCCAGTTGGCGGTTCAGGAATGCGGCAGGAAGCTCGGTATGTATCTTAGAAAGAAAAAACGGATACAACAGGAGCTGGCAAAAAGAAGCTATATTGAGACATACCTGCCTTATATAGGTGAGGCATTGCAGGAAATATTGTCACTGAAACAAAAACAGGTTGATAAAATTCTGGTTAAGCTCGAAAATGTTCTGGAAAAAACCAGAAAGATATAAGGGATACAAATGGCAGAAGAATTGATTATCAGTATCAGCGGGATGAGGGGGATTATCGGCGAGAATCTTTCTGCTTCTGTAGCAACCGATTACGGCAGTGCGTTTGGAACATTTCTTAAAGCTAATTATAAAAAAGACGACAAGCTTACAGTTTGTATCGGCAGAGATTCAAGACCAAGCGGACAGATGCTGGAATCGGCAGTAGCAGCTGGGCTTTGTGCGGTTGGGGTGGATGTTGTTGTTCTTGGACTGGTGATTACACCAAGTGTTGGTGTTATGCTGCGGCAGCTTAGTTGCGCGGGTGGGGTGATGATAACAGCATCACACAATCCTCTGCCTTATAATGGTATCAAGCTTATACTTGATAATGGTGTTGCACCTTCTCTTGTGCAGACGGCAAAGATAAAAGAAATTTATTTTGCCAGGGAATTCGACTATGCAGATTCGCCGAGCAAAGGACGAATAGTTTACAATGAAGATTCTTACTCTGTTCATATTGACAGGGTGTTTGCTACGATAGATGTCGGCGCGATAGCTGATAAGAAATTTAAAGTAGTGCTGGACAGTGTTAACGGCGCCGGCGGGCCTATTACTAAGCAGATGTTAGGCAAACTTGGTTGCGAGGTTTACGCGGTCAATGATGAACCTACCGGGATTTTTGCACATACTCCGGAGCCTACAGAGAAAAATTTGACGGGGCTTTGCGATATTGTAAAGCAGCAGAAAGCGGATATCGGTTTGGCGCAGGACCCTGATGCTGACAGGCTTGCTATCGTAGATGAAAATGGAGTTTATATTGGTGAAGAATATACGCTTGCTTTGGCGGCGAAGAATGTTTTCAGCAAGACCAAAGGAAAAGCAGCCACCAATTTATCTACTTCGAGAATGATAGATGACCTGGCCAGCGAATTCGGCTGTGAAGTTTTAAGGACAGCAGTTGGTGAAGCCAATGTTGCAGGTGCGATGTTAGCTAATGATTGTGTTATTGGCGGCGAGGGTAACGGCGGAGTTATTGATCTGCGGGTCGGGCCTATCCGTGACAGTTTAGTTGGAATAGCTTTGGTTTTACAGCTTATGGCTGAGACGGGTAAAACTGTTAGTCAATTGGTTAACGAGATCGGCGGTTATGCGATGATAAAAGAAAAATTTCCTGCTGACAAAAACAAGGCAGCTATTATCATGGACCAGGCTAAGCAAATGTTCGCAGATGCTAAGATTGATACAAGTGACGGCTGTCGGTTTGATCTGGATGACGGATGGGTGCATCTCAGGATAAGCAACACTGAGCCTGTTATGAGAGTTATCGCAGAAGCGAAGGAAAAAGATGTTGCCCGGAAGTATGTAGATGATATTCTTGCCCTTGTACCCTTAAGGGTACAAGATGTTCG
>JAGLTN010000631.1 GCA_023135255.1 Planctomycetota bacterium | reverse complement strand
CTGGTTCATTAAGGTTTGCAATTACAGGTTCCAGTTCGAAATACCAGTTCTTACCGGTGTTTTTGTCAGATTTGTCATCGGTTTCTTTTACTGTGATTTCTTCGAGTGGATCAACTTTTTCAGTTTCCTGAGGCTGAACTTCCTCTGTTGAACTCGTACCTCCGAAAAGCTGACCGATGCCGATTCCGGCACCAGCGGATATTATCATTACCAACAGCATAACTATCCATATCATCATTGATGATTTTTTTTCAGCATCGTTTTTCGGAGCTGATCCATCTGGTTGTTCGTTTTGTTTTTTTTCTTCCGCCATAATTATTTTACCCTATAGTTTATACTGGTTGCAGGCATTGTTGACTGCGGTATCTTTTAATTTTATCCCTTAGAGTTCTGTCGCTTATTCCTAATATTTTTGCAGCTTTTGTCTGGTTGCCGGAGTTTTGTTTAAGTGTTTCGATAATTGCTTTTTGCTCAATTCGTTCGAGCGGTATTGATCCTATACCTGTGATATTGGCATTATTCCGTATATTTTCATCAGACCTTGATACTTGTGCAAAGTTTGTGTTGTCGAATTGGGGCAAAGGCTGCATTTGATCGAACATCCAGGATGCATCAGCCAGAGACAAAGTCGAACCGGTTCCGAGAATAAGTGAAGTTCTGATTATGTTTCTGAGTTGGCGAATGTTGCCGGGCCATTGATGCTTTTTAAATATTTTAATCATTTCAGGGGCAAGTTTTGTTATTCTGCGTTTTGACTGAGGTGCATAAAGATTTATGAAATGCCATATTAACTCTTCAAGGTCCTCATTTCTTTCTCTTAGAGGCGGAACAAAAAGTCTGATGCCGCACAGACGATAATAGAGGTCCTGACGGAATTTACCTTGCTGGATAAGCATTGGTATATTTTTATTTGTTGTACTGATAACACGAACGTCTACAGATATATTTACATTTCCGCCGACGCGTTCGAAATCCTGTTCTTCAAGGACACGTAACAGTTTTGCCTGGAATTTTAAAGGAGCTTCTGTTATTTCATCGAGCAATAATGTGCCGCCGTCAGCAAGTTCAAATCGACCTTTTCTTTGATTGTGAGCCCCGGTGAAGGCGCCTTTTTCATGGCCGAAAAGTTCACTTTCAGCAAGGCTGTCATTTAGTGCGGCGCAGTTGACTTTGATATATGGACCTAAAGCTCTATTGCTTTTATGGTGTATTAAGCTTGCGATAAGCTCTTTACCTGTTCCACTTTCGCCGAAGATCAAAACTGGAGCGGTAGTAGGGGCGATTTTTTTTACAAGTTCGATAGTCTGGTTCAGTTTTGCACTTTTGCCTATGATGTCTGTTGCGGTTTCGAGTGAAGCAGCTGTCTCGACTTTATGAGACGGCAGGTAAGTGTCTATAATATTTTCTATCTTAGTTCTGTTCAGTCCCTGAAAGATAAAATCACTGTAACCTGCTTTGATCGCATTGACGGCAAATTCTACTAAATTGTAACCTTTGTTCTCTGATTTTTTTACTATTTTTATAGCTGCAGTTTGGGGCAGGATTTTCTTAAAGATATTCAGCAATTCAAACTGGTCATAATTATTTTGCGGTGTGCAGTCTAATATCAGGTTGAAGTAATGCTTTTCGAGCAGGGTGGTGACCTGCTCCGCTTTGCTTACGATCCCGCAGATGCCTTTATGAGCCAAAGTCCTAAGGATAAGTTTAGTGAGAGCGTAGTCATTACTGACTATCAAGGTCTTGCGACTTATTTCGTTTTTACGTATTTCCATTTTTACCACAATACTTTACTCCACCAGAATCCTGCTTTTTTTGATAAGCCCTTGTGGGTTATCATTCAAATACCAACTGAGCAGTTCGATCTGGTCTTTGGCAAATTCAGACCATTCGCAATGTGGAAATTCTGTTATCAGTCTTTTATAGTATTCGATGGCTTTTGAATAATCAGTATTTCTCAAACAATTTGCTGTCTGGAAAAGTATCCAGGAGCGGTTCTCTTTGTCGTTTTTGTCTGTTGAATCAAGTGCTCGTTTGTAGAATACATAAGCATCCGATAGCCTGTTGCTATCAAACATTATTTCTCCAAGTTCAAAAAAACTGTTAAATGACTCAGGGTTGTTAATCAAGTCTTTTATCGATTTGATAGTTTCCCCTTTCAGGCGACCTGGTTGTTCGCCTTCATCAAAGTTATTTTTAGTGAAACCATCATTGTTTGTTGTAAAAAATTTGTATGATTCTTTTTGTGAAGTTTTATTAAAAGCATTTTGCAATGGTTCATCTTTGATGTTTTCAGGAGCAATTTTTTCTGATGGTATTTTTGTTTGTTTTGTTTTTGTGTTGATTTTCACAGAGTTGATTTGGTCAATTAAATCTCTAAGTTCTGATTTGCTTTCGCCGGTTTTTTTGCTCACAGCAGCAGTTATTCGAGCTGACATAAGTTTGTTTGAGGCAGTACTGTCTTTTGCAACAAAACTTACAGGCGAAGTGGATTTCGCTTCGATTTTTATAGCTATAGGTTTAGGTGCAGCAGTTATATCTTTGGGCAGTTTATTATTATTTTTACTTATGTTTAGATGTGATTCCAGAATGTCAGTCGGATCGGGATTGTTTTTTTGGGAGTTAGCAAATGCCAGGTCTGATGCCAGAAAGATAACAATAAAACTGCAGAGACAAGACCATACAACGGACATGGGAGGGCTTGTTGTTTTTCTTTCATTATATTGGATAATGTTTTTGCGTTTCATTTTTTGTCCTGTTATCGCACATCCGGAGTATAGTTTAAATCTTTCAACAAAACGGCAGCGGCATTGTTATAGTCATCTTTGCGTTTATATGCTTCAGAAGCCAGTTTCGAGGCCTTTTCGCTTATTTGTTTGTCGGTATTCGAATCCATGATTTTTGTGCATATCAATATTGTCTGATCTGGTTTGTTCTGATCAAACAACACCTGGGCGAGTTCGAGTTTTATCTGATCTGCATAATATCCCGGTTCGACAATTGTAATTAGCTTTAAAAGAGTTTTTTCAGCTTCGGTGAGATTTCCCTGAGAGATATAACAACGGCTTATTTCAAGCATAATCTTAGATTTAAACTGTGGGTCTGAAATATATTCAGCGTTATCACCTAACAGAAACTGCGCTTTTTCGGTCAAACCTATAGATCTGAATACTTTGCTTTTTATGAGCAATATTTTCGTGTATTGTATAGGAGAGAACTGCTCAGGATTGATCTGTTCGATAAGTTTAATTGCGCTTACGAAATCTTTTTTCTTGATGTAGCTGTCGGTTAAAGCTAAAAGTGTTGTAAGATACTGGTCTTTTGAATTGTTGTTATGCAGGGCTAATTTGAATGCGTTACATGCCTGCTGGGTTTTATTCATAGCCAGTGATGTTTGTCCAAAAGTGAAATATGCCAGGTAGAGCTCTTTGCCGTTTTTGTTTTTGACTATTTTGAAATAATTATTAAACCATTGTTCCGCATTTGTATAATCTTTTTGTTCATAAAAAGATTTTGCAGTTCCAAGAGCAGCTTTGATCTGATAATCTCGATTTGGGCTTAGGTAGTAGACCTTTTGATATTTTTTTGATGCCTGAGCATACCGCTGCATCTGAAAATTTGTTTCTGCAAGATAGAGACAAGCCTGGCCTGTTACAGGTGAATCAGGATATTGTTCGATGAGCTGATTAAGGTCCTGACCTGCACCGACATAGTCGTGGATCTGAGACTTCAACAAGCTCGAATGGAAAAGAGCAATTGGAGCAAAATCAGTATTAGAAAAACGTGTTGCAGTGAGTTTGAATTCTGCAATGGCATTTGGAAGGTTGTTTTGGATTACCAACAATTTACCAAGAGCGAAATGTGCATTCGGGATACGGCTGTCATTATAATAAGTGAGTAAAAAGCTTTTCCAGAGGCTGACAGCTTCTCTGTTTAGCAAAGATATATGTTCGTCGAGTGATTTGTGGTTCTGCAGGTCACAGATGTTTATTGTATTTGTGTCATCGATTTGTGCAAGCAGCCCGGCACATCCGGCTACCATTTTTGCGATTTGCTGTGATGGCATAGCCAGCGTATATATAGTAACAGGTCTGTTGCGAATCGCAGGATTGATAACAGTAGAAGATTTACTGTTCAGGGGTACCCATGAGATGTTCAACTTTGCGCTTGACGCTAATCTTGACATTACTTCTTCGGCAGAACAATCACGGCAAACGATAGTGAAAGAATCCCCGGAGTCGTTTGATTTAGATTTTTCTATTCTTGGCATGAACAGAGATTTATCAAGTTGTTCGGAGCCTGAGTTTAAAAATTTAATTAAATCCTGATTTTGGAGGTTAATAAAAGGATCGTCAGCGCAATTGAAGCTTCTCCATATATCCTCCGGCATGTTTTTATCAGAATTGCTCATAGAGAGAATATCTATAGTCATAGATTCAGCTATCAGGAAATGGCAGTCACTTTTAAAATCTTGTATCCATTTCGGATCAAAATCAATAACGTCGGCTATCGCCAATGCCTGATAAGCCCTTGCTCTGGCTTTTTTGAACTGTTTGTTGTGAATGTCTATAAAGCACAATTTGTAATTGGCAAAAGCTTTTATCACAGGCGAAGAGCTTTGCAAAGCTTTTCTTAGAAGGTTGTACGCAGATTCGTAATCTGCAGCAGCTTTTTTGCAAAACGCCATCTTGAGCCTGCAGAAATCTCTTAACAGCTCATCATTTTTTGAGATCGAGATGTCAGGCATGGAAAATCTATCAAAGATAGTTTTATACAGATCAAAGGCCTTTGCATAGCTTCTCTGTAAGTATAATTTTTCAGCGTATCTAAGTGATACCGGTTCGGATGGGATTTCAGATGGTTGTGTAGAAATACCCTGAGGCTGTTTTGAGGCTGACTGAGGCTGATTTGAGGCTGAAAGACTTGTAGTGGTCTGTGAATGTACGGCTTTATTTGTGTCAAAATCAGCAGAAGGTGTAGGGCTTGATGTGGCTTTATTTGTGTTAAAATCAGCAGAAAGTGTAGGGCTTGGTGTGGCAATGATGGTTTGGTATGTATTTTTCTTTGTCTTGGGAATTAATGCGTAACTTAATGTTATTAAAAGAGTTATGATGCTTATGGCCAGCACCTTTTGAGAGATTGAGTAATGCCTTTTTTCTTTTGATGATTTTGTTTGTTTGTGGGTATCTCCTGTTTGTGAAAGAGTTTTGTAAAAATCTTTTGTGCCGGCGAATACATCACTTTCTGAAATTGAGTCAGATGCCTCTGTTGCGAACATATCTTCAGGTGATTCCGTTGGCGGATCATTACCGAAAAATTTTTCTTCTGTTTCTTTTGCCATATTCAATAGCCTATTAAACAGCATTTACCGACTTATACTGTTCCTATAAAAAAATAACTTACACAACCTTTTACCCTTATTAGCAATAATTGTGCCAAATCTTAAGTTAAGAGATGTTTTGTTTGTTTTTGTGTTTTTAGGGGCTGTTAGGGGTTAATTATGAATTTCTTTACGTTTTTTGATTATTTGTGTGTAAGAATTCTATACGACTGCCGGAAGATTTTCTGACATGGTTTAATTATGGGAGGTATCGCGGTGTGTTTAGATTAAACAGTGACCGGTTGGTCGCAGAGTTCTTCAGAGCGATTGTTTGAGTAGGAATCTTTTTCGATATTGTATTGTTTTAGTTTGGCGTATAGCGTTGCCCTGGTTATGCCTAATAATGATGCAGCACGAGTTTTTTGGCCGCTGGTTTGTCGCAGGGCTTTAGCTATCAGTTCTTTTTCTGCTTTTGAAAGGGAGAAATTAATCACGTTATCAGCATTTGGAGCTATTTGTTCGTTTGATTCCTGCATTTCTTCAGAATCAATAATTATGCTGCTCATGCCTATTTTTTCGGTTGTTTCAAGCAGGATCGCCCGGTCTATCACGTTTTTCAATTCTCTGATGTTACCAGGCCAATGATGCTTAGATAAGGCTTCGATAGCCATTTTTGTTATTGATTTAATCTTACCTTTCTTGTCCGGGCATATCGTTGAGGTTTGGACAAAATACTTTGCAAGCATCTCTATATCTTCATTTCTGTTAAGTGATCTAAGCGGGGCTAATTTGATTGGACAGATATTTAATCTGTAATAGAGATCGCTTCTGAAGCGTTTTTCTTTGGTTTCCTTATATAAATTACGGTTGCTTGAAGCGATTATTGTTGCATTGCACTTTAAGTCTGTTATTCCGCCAACTTTACGAAAAGTTTTTTCCTGTAGTACGCGAAGTATTTTTGCCTGGAGTTCAAGAGGCATTTCTGATATTTCGTCCATGAATACCGTTCCATTACCTGCTAATTCGAGCAGTCCGATCTTTTCTTTGTCAGCTCCTGTAAATGAGCCTTTGACATGACCGAAAAGTTCGCTTTCCAAAAGATTCGCTGTTAAAGCAGCGCAATTTATAGCCACAAATTTTTCATTTGGATGTTTTATGTTGTGGATTGCCTTTGCAGCGATTTCTTTGCCGGTGCCTGTTTCTCCAACAACGAGAACCGGGTTGCATTGGCTTTGTGCAACCATTTTTATCATTTTAAGGGCATTTATGGTCGAAGTACTCTTGCCAACCATTGAGGCTTCTGCAGCATGTTCGCAGGCGAAAAAGTCAATTGTTTCCGATTCAGGTTTTTTATGATTATTTTTCAGTCTTGATGTAATCTTTTCCATTTCAAGATAATCATGAGGTCCCTTGATGCAGCCGATAGCTCCCATTTCTATAAAGTTTTCATGTTGACTGTGTTGTGTTTCTGCTTTTGTTATAACAGCGACAGGTGCATTAAAACTTTCATGGTTTGAAGAGTTGAAGAAAGCTTCTATCCTGGAATTGTCAAATTGTGAATCAAAGATGACTAACTCAGGAGTAACAGATTTACATATATCAATAGCTTCACTTAAGTTATCAGCCAGGAACAATTGTTTACTAAATTTCCTTAGTAAATTCTGAGTTGTCGCATCTTTTGTTATTGCTACTGTTTTTGTTAGTTGCATCTTTGTTTTTTTTATCCAGGCTCTCTAAAATCAATTATGTATCATAATCATCCCAAGTTAATGTCCCATAATTCGACATAAGCCTGTATTTGTCTTTAATCTTTATGGGACAATACAAAAATTTATATCATAATAATCTGGCTGCTCTAAGTGACATTGCTTGTTGCGTTTTTGAGTCGACGTTTTTATGGGACTTAATGTGACATGTATATTTAAATTTTTCGGGGAAGAATCCTTTTCAGAAAAATTTAAGGAACCTAATGTCACTATCTCTGCTAACCACAGCAAAGATTTATTTGTTTTAAGACTGTTGTTATAGGACTTTGATGCGTGTTTTAACTAAAAAGCATTTTTTGAATTTATTGCTTTTGTAAATTGCGGAGAAATTTTCTGAAGTGTAGGAAAATTTATCCTTTGGATTGTTTTTGAACAAAAGTATTTCATGGGTAATTATTTTTGTTTATCCTCTAACATCATGTTATTCAAGCAGTTAGCGTCGTATTTAGT
>JAGLTN010000630.1 GCA_023135255.1 Planctomycetota bacterium | reverse complement strand
ATTTTGTGCTGAAGGCTATCCACTTGCTGTTACTTGAAAAGCTATGCCATGATTCACTTTTATCGCTGTTAGCTGAGATTTTTTCAGGTTTGAACACTCCTGTTTCCTCAGCCTTCCTAAGGTCAATAAGGTACAAATCACTGCTTGGTCTGTAAACCGGAAAACAGCCATAATCGCACATGCAAAAAAGCAGCCAACGACCATCCGGACTTATGCGGGCCTCCAGTGCGCTCTTTTTGGTTTTGTTAGCTGAGACTACCATTTCAGGCTGACCCCAGCTGTCTTTTTCAATGTCATAACTTACTCTCATCAAGCTGTATTTGACATTGTCATATCTGTTAGGAGGCAATTCTTCGTCATCTGTCCAGTACCTCAGGGCACTGCTGTAATATAGATATTTTCCATCAGCAGAAAAAGCGGGATATGTTTCGAGCATTTCTTTTTTTGAAAATGCGGGGATTGTTTTAATTTTTCTCGTTTTCAAATTATAGTATGCCAGCATGGAGTTAAGGTCGACAACGTTCCGCACTTCATCTTCGGAAAAGTTAAAAAATTGTCCGACTTTATTAATAGAAAAAGCTATTATCCTGCCGCTCGGATGCCACGTTGAATATGTGAATTTTGCGCCGAGGTTGTGTACTTTTTTACCATCAATAAGTAGCGTTGAACTGCCGAAAAGTCTACTGCGGACAGCAAGCGTCATTTTTTCGGTACCGTTATTGCAGAAAGTGTGACAGTTTACGCAGCCCCTGACAAAATAATCATTAGTAATGATGGTTTTTGTTTTAAAATTAGTAAGGTCTCGCTGTCTAATCGACATCTTGTTCCATGTGCCATGAGTAGGGGCGATATTCCGATAGACAATATAAGTGTCGATATCTTCTGCTGCGATAGTGTTTACTATCGTTTTAAATTTCCGCCATTGCTTTGATTCGTCTTTTGTATAAATGTCAATATAAAGCGATTTGTTTTTATTAGAGCTTAGCAGACGGTGCCAGCTTTTTTGCGGTATCATTATATCAGCGGATTTTGATACGATCTCAATCGGAGGCGAATTTTCACAATGTATCTTTACATAATATTCTTTGGCCCTTTCCTGAACAGCAAAATTCATCGGTGCAATATTAGGCGCAATTGTAACCCCTGCATAGTCCGGCTTTATAACAGGTCGGCTGTCAACAAGAACACAGTTTTCGATCTTTGGCGCAGATACCCCGCCGCTGACCAACAAAACCAACACTCCTGTCAGCAAACCAGTGATAATAAAATATTTTATTTTCCCAGCCATTTCAACGTTTCATTAAAGAAGGTAACGACAAATAATATAAATAGTACGAATCTTTGAACTTTTCAGACATAATTCTGGAAGCTCTCTGGTCACCTGTTTTCGCCAGCTTTAAATGTTCCGCAAAATCTTTATATTCTGCGATAATATCAGGGTCGAGCTCTATACCCCTTAAAGAGCCTCTTCCTTTGAGTGTGCCTTTATAAAATAAATATGCCTGCTGACAATATTTCGGCACCTCATCGTAGCCATATTGACCTGCTCGGGTTAAGTCCTGCATCATTTTTTCTAATTGTCCCGTAAGCAAATTCAAAGCCATCTGGTATTCAAAAGCCATTTTGTTTTCAGGATTTTCTTTGAGCAAGTCAGCAAGAAGGTCATTGAAATCAAAACCAAAGAATCCGCCTTGTTTTTCCAGCATAACGGAACGCATATACTGTATTTCAGCGTCATTTTTTAATTCCGGGTCATTCTCAATACGTTCTAAATAATCGGTTGCCCATTTTCGTTCAAAAACGGTTTTTGAAAGTTGGTTAAGATATGTTTTCGCAGCTTCGTAATTACCATTTACCAGATAGGCTGTAATTAATCTTTTAATAAGAAAAGGGCGAGAACCAAATGTCTCAATGGCTTCACGTGTTTCATGTTCCGCAAAATTTATAAAACCCAAATCGAGTAAGGCATCAATTTTGGCCCAGTGAACCATTTTATGAGGCGGCGCAGTTAAAAATAAACTATAAGGATGCTGTGGAAAATCAAACATTTCGGCACTTAATCTGTTTGTCTGGCTTAGTGCATGATTAACAGCATGGCAAACATAATAATTAGGCCCGGCAAATTCCCTGCCTGTTTCAAGCACCTTCGAAAAGTTTCTCTGCGTTTCATAATAATCTATCTCAATCAGTTTCTTTTTATTCGCATCATAAAGAAACACAGCTGCAATACCAAACAGCAATACCCAGCAGGCAGAGACAACAGCTGTTTTTAATAACCAGTTTTCAAACAGATTCGCCAATCGTTTCTTTTTTATTTCTTTTTTTGTGAAGGATGATCTTAACAAAGCTATGATAGCTGTCAAAGGCAGCAAAAGATACAGCAGGTAAAAAGGCAGCAGCTCCTGTTTGTTTGGAATGTAAATTGTGGTTTTCCAGCTTAAAGGCGTCAGATTCGTATATGCGTTATTAAGCGCATCTTTGAATACAAGCACCCCGATAAGATAAGGTATTATTGCCGCTAACGCCAAATACCCTGCGACATATCTACCAGGCTGACGTTTTGTTAACATGTACACCAAAGCGATTGCCGCAAAAACATAAAATACTGCCCCAGCTGTTATATATGCAATCGTAGATAACAATAGTAACGCTGTAAAATTCACAGCAGGCTTTGATGAATATATTCGCAGATATAAACAAATAAATGCCTGGATAACCATAAACGCTGCTATGAACTGGAAATAATACTGGTACTGACCAAAAGTTACAGCCGCTGTTACAAGCGAAGCAAAACGTATAAACGCAAAGCTCTCCAGCCTGAGCTTTGAGAGTATATAGTCAGTGAAAATACTGCTTAACCAGCAAACAATTGTAATTACCGATGCCCCGAGCCAGGAATAATAAAAAAGCTGAGAGACAAAAGCATTGATATATTCAGCCATGCCGGCTGGGTGAGATAGAAAAGAGAAAAGATACGACCATGTGCAGTAAAAGTCAGGGAAAACATATATCCTGCCTGCTCCATGATATATCAGCTTGGTTTCAACAAAGAACCAGAGATAAAACCAAAACGCTGCAAAGACAACCAAGTCACGCAGCAGCCGTTTATAAATAACCTGAGATTTCGATTTATCCATAAGCTGATAATTTCCAGGAATCATAGAGCCAAGACAGCTTTGTGATTAGATTATACCAAAGTTTTTTATAGTTACAATTATTTAAGACAAACTTGTTGTCTTTATGAAATTTTGCATTTTTTATAGCATTACAAGCTTATTGGTCGAGATAACCATTAAACCCTTTACTTTTATATTGTTTTTAGATAGTATGTTTCTTTAAATAGAAACTGCAAAGGGGGCTATATTATGTCTGAAGAAAAAGAACTTGTAAAAATTTTTAGCAACATTAAGGACTCCGACACAATGGAGAAGTTTTTTGGTGAGATATTTACTCCATCAGAGGTTAAAACCATTGTTTTGCGTTGGCAGTTGATGAAAATGGTCAACCGGAAAGTGCCACAGAGAGAAGTAGCTGCTAAATTGGGTATAAGTCTTTGTAAGATCACAAGAGGAGCCAAAATACTCAAGGACCCCGATTCAGTATCTAACCGGATACTAAATAAGAAAAAATGGTAATTCTGATATTTTGATAACAGGAATAATGAAAGGAAACCCTGATGAAAAAAACAAGTATATGGCTCGTGGCATTGATAGTTATTTGTTTAGCAGCTGCAAGTACCGTGGCAATTTCTGCAAAATCAGCCACCCAGGAATCCGACATTTTTATTCGTAAAGCCAAGGAAGAGGTAGTCCTTTATACTATTCATCGCGGCAGCTATGACAAAATAGGGCCGGTTATTGGCAATTTGTACGCATTGGCAGGTAAAAAGGGTATAAGTCCGCGAGGTTCGGTTTATTATGTTTATTTAAACAATCCTAATCAGCTATCAAGTCAACATTGGCTTACAGAAGTTCGAATCCCGGTAAGCAAAGATGCCCTAAAAGCTGCTGGTACTCTGGGTGAAATGACCGATATTAAAACACTGTCAGCTACGGACGTGGCAGTCGCTGTAAAACCACAGGGCCAAGCTGATCCAAGTGGAATTTACAATAAGCTTTATGCCTGGATCTCCAAAGAAGGTTATATAACTACAGATTCTGCTCGCGAAGTATTCCTTACCAATGTGATGAGTGGAAATTATGCCATGATGAAAACGGAAATCATCATCCCCATCCAAAAATTCCCGCCAGCTAAGAATTAATCGGCATTTATAAACTTGTTGCTTGTTAAGTTTTTGTGAGTTATAAAATAAGCTTTCTATGTGAACATAATTGTGATTAGATGCGTATCACGATTAATTATACTGAGCCCAATTGAATTTTCGCTATCGTTGCTCTTCGTGTTCCGTTTATCCGCGAACATTTACTACCCTTCAAGGGTGTATTTATGAAAAAGTTATCATTAATTATAAAGGTACGAAATGCAGTCCCCCAAAACACACCGACACAAAGGATTGATCAAAACATTTGCCTGGATTTTCTTAATTTGCATTGTTGCTACAGCTTCGGGCAGCAATAATGTTGCGATATTGAAATATTCACTGCCGAATCAGGATATGTCTTTCATTGAAGACATATCGCAAGACCTTGCAAATAAAGGCTTTACCGTCAACTGCCTTACACCTGCACAGGCAGCTGATACATCGGTACTCTCAGCCGACAAATTCTGCCTTTATATCGTCCCCAATGCCAAATGTTACCCAGCTGTTGCATTTGAGAACCTTAAAACATATCTGAAAAACAAAGGAAACGTTCTATTACTCTCTGGTCCGGTTTTTCAGAAATTCCTCGTCGAAGCTCAGGGAAAGTGGATCGATGAAAAAATTCTCAAAGATATTTTAATTAAAAATGAGTCTCAAAACATAATATTTGACTTCGAAAACATTACTAATGTTAATGATTGGAAGCGAATAACATATAACCCGGATAATAACAGCAAAATTGGAGTCGTAAAGGGCGGCATTGATGGGGCCAAGTGCCTGAAAATACTGATAAGTAACCTGCAAGGATGGGATTTATACCAGATGCCGGAGAAATCTGTTGTTTTTAAAACAGGTCACGATGTCATTACTTTCTGGGCAAAAGGTGACAAAAAAACAAACCAGCTCGCAGTAGAAATAAGAGAAAAAGATTACTCACGCTGGTTTGCTGTGGTCGATTTAACTGAAAACTGGAAAAAATACGCACTGATCCCTGAAGATTTCAGTTTTTGGGGACATTCTTCTGCAAAAAGCAGGGACTCTAAAGACGATTCTGTTAATTTCCAAAATACTTTAACTGTCTCCATCGGTCTGGCACTTAGCCATTCAAAAGTTCGCAAGGGCAGACATGTCATATATATTGATAATATTGCTACTACCTCCAATCCATTTAAAGATGTGAAATTTACATCTTCTCAGAAAATAGCTCCAATAGAAACATTAGTTCCCACCTACAAAGGCTATGTCATTGAAAATTTTGATTCGATCAAAGGCAAAGCTATAAATTTCGATAGCATCAATTATAACGAATCTTTTGAATCCGCCTGGTGCTCACAAAAACGCACAACATCTACAGGTCTTAGTGGTGAGCCAAAATTCAGATATGTCCCTCTGGCAGATGCTTTCGATAAAGCCCGAAACCGAAAAGGCACTATAGCATGGATACTGATAAATAGGCTGGGGGATTTTGATGGTGCTGCTTTGGCATGTATAGGTCTGAATGATCTGACCAAATACAAAGATAAGCCAATGATCGAGATGATCTCTCAAATCGCAGAATCTTTCCGCAAAGGTCTGTTCCTATATCGAGCAGGAGCGGAGCAATTCTCCTACAACCCCGGAGAAAAAGTTAAACTTGGTTGTGAGATCATCAACAGAACAAAAGACCCGCAAGATGCCCAGGTAAAGATAACAGTTACCTTAAACGATAAGATAGTATTTCAGGATATAAAAAAAGAAAGCATCCCCGCTACAGGTCGCAAAGAGTTGTTTACAGACTACCAGCTGCCCGATGAAAGTAATAAGCTTTTTAATGTTAAAGTTGAACTTACCAAAGATGGTAAGACTATTGACAGCCTCACCCATGAATTAGCCACCTTAGACATTGCAGCCCCCGCAAAAGATGAATTTGTTACCGTCGAAGGTTCAGATTTTTATCTTAAAGGCAAAAAATGGTATCCGATAGGTGTAAACTATTGGCCCCAATATATATCTGGACTGGATGTAAGCATTTATTGGAGTAACTGGCTTAAGCCCGGTCTATATGACCCACAACTGATCGAAGAAGACCTTCAAATAATGCAGCAGCTCGGTATTAACATGGTCAGCATCCAGATCAAAAGTTGCATTAGCGGCCACAACCTGGTTGACTTCCTCAGAAGATGCAAAAAACGCAACATCAAAGCCAACCTCGCAATGGTACAAGGCGTTTCTACATCTCCGATTGATTTTGACCCGACACAAGCAGAAAAACTGATAAAAGATTTTGACCTGGCAAACAACCCAACAATTTTTGCCTACGATATAGTATGGGAACCGGGTAACTATGTTTTCTCGAAAAGAATGATAAATAAATGGGATAAAGATTGGCAAAGCTGGATAATTGAGCGGTATGGTTCGATATCTAATGCTGAAAATGATTGGAATTATAAAATAACCGATGAAAACAGCAAAATTATCCACCCGTCAGATGAGCAATTTAAAAAAGACGGCCAACATAGAACCATGGTATCTGCTTATAGACGCTTTATGGACGATTTTATGAGCAAAAAGTGGAATATCGCTATGCAAAAGCTCAGGCAATTCATACCGAATCAGCTGATCAGCTACAGACAGGGCAATACGCTCCCTCATGATTTTACTATCACCGCGACTGCAAAACATGTCGATTTCTTCTGTCCGGAAGGTTATGCGATACAAGGCGGAGAAAATGGGTTTAACACTGCCTGTTTCCTGAGCAGATACATTGACTTTACCACAAGAGGAAAACCGATAATATGGTCAGAATTCGGTGTTTCCGTCTGGGACAGAAAAACACAGACCCCAAATAAGCAAAGAATTGACTATCAAACTGAATATAATGAAATGTTCTATAAAGTTGTCCTGGAAACAGGCTGTAACGGCATCGCCCCATGGTGGTGGCCAGGCGGGTTCAGAGAAGGCGAATACAGCGATTATGGTCTATTGAACCTTGATGGCACTCCCAGGCCTTCAATCAAAATACTCGAAAAATATGCTCCATTGATGAAAACCCCCAGAAATAGGCCAAAAGCGGATGAAATAGTTACAATTGACCGCGATGGACATTCAGGCGGGTACTGGTACCTGGCATTTTACAAAGGCAAGGACCAATATGCCGAACTGAGAAAACAAGGCAAAATGATGGGCATAAAAACTGCTGGAACCGGTACTGATTCGGCAAATACCCCGTTATTAGCTGTCGGAAATACAAAATATAATGGTAGCAATCCACCAAAATTCCTGAACGCTGAATTTAACTATTTAAAAATAAAAGACAAATCCGGCACATGGGTTGATGTCAAAAAGGGTGATGTTATTTCAATCACAAAAAACCAACCTGTTTTAGCAAAAGCTTCGGTCGGAAATCTACAGGAGGCAAAATGGTTATGTCCGCAAAACTCTCCAGCCAAACCAGGGGCTGTCTATTTGTCCTCAACAAAAGCCTCCTCATTGCAGGTAAAAATCCCAATTTCAAAAGATGTTAATTATCTTGAGGATGCTCTCACAGGTGAATTCGTACTGGCAAAGTCACTAACTCACGAAATTAAGGCCTCTTTGCAAATGACCGCCGACAAAAGAGCTTATTTCGGTGAAATTTTAAACTTCACCTTACTTCCCAAATAACAAGTGTCTTTTTTGTATCAAGCCATATAAGAGCGTTATTTGTCACCATCCCTTTTTTCCGCACAATCATTACAATTGTTTTGGTTGTCAATATCAATAAAATTTTTTCTTGCCCAGCGACGAATTGCAATTATCCTGCTGTTTTGCCTTTAATTCAATCATTATTGTGCCAATCTGGTATTCCGAAAACCACATGTCCTATTCGTAATTTGTTTTGTAAAAAGGCTTTAGTCTTGTTATAATGTAATTATGATAATCAGGGAAATTATTTGAATAGGGTTGAAAAATGGTAAAAGCTAATTCACTTCCGCCAATCGAGCAATTGCAGGGCAGGACTCTCGGGCGAATTTTGATAAAGATGCGGGTTTTGACCAGGGAAAAGGTACATAAATGTTTGCTTGTTCAAAAAAAGCAAAAGGGTATGAAAATCGGAGAGATATTTATCAAG
>JAGLTN010000063.1 GCA_023135255.1 Planctomycetota bacterium | reverse complement strand
CCCTTGAACATATAGAGAGAAGCATTTCTACGAATACGAATAATATTAAAGCATTGAATTTGCGGTCCCTTATTCTCAGGAAGCTGGGCAGGGGGTTCCTGGCGAAGCAGCAGGCTGATAGTGTTTTGAAGATAGATGTTCTTAATTTCAATGCGATGAATGAATTGTACCTGACAGAGAAAGGCAGCGGCAGTGTTAATAAGGCGGCCAAGCTTCTTGATGGTTTGAAGAAATTAATGAGAGATGAAGAACAGTCTTACCTTGATCTTTGTCTTAATTACGCGAATTGCGGCAGTTACGATGAGGCGATCGATGTTCTTTCTCGTGTAGATGTCACCAAGGTAGCCGGCGGGAATAAGTACCCGATCATTTATTATTATCTTGGTTACTTTAATCAGCAGCTTGGTAATGGTGAAAAGGCAGCTGAATATTATAAGGCAGCGATTGAAATGCCGGCGGACTATTGTTTCCCATTCAGGCTGGAGACGATTGAAATGCTTAAGTCTGCGATGCTGACCAATAAGAACGATGCTCGCAGCCCTTACTATCTTGGTAATCTGCTTTATGACAAGCAACCTGAAAAGGCTATTGAGCAATGGGAAAAAACAATTACGATCGATGATTCATATTATATCGTTCACAGGAATCTTGGATTTGCTTATTCTGTCAAAAATAATGTTCCAAAGGCTATCAAATGTTATGAAAAGGCGATTCAGTGCAATAACCAGGACTCGGCAGTTTTCCATGAGCTGGATGTGCTTTATGCGATAGACGGCACGGATATTAACAAGAGACTTAAGATGTTTACCGATAATATGGAAGTTGTAAAGCAGCGTGATGATACTTTTTACCGTTATGTTGTCTGCCTTATTCAGCTGGGTGATTATGATGGTGCGATCAAGAACCTTATGGGCCGTTACTTCCATCTGTTTACAGAGGTTGACTCTGAATTGCATGGCGCTTATATGAATGCTTATCTGCTTCGTGGTAAGAAATATTATGAGCAGGGCAAGTATAAAGAAGCCCTGGCTGATTTTCTGGCGGTTCTCGAATATCCGGATAATCTTGAAATTGAAACAGCTAATCCTAAGCGTGACAAGCCTTTGAGCAGGAACTATTATTATATTGCGACTGCTTATGAGGCTCTTGGTGATGCGACAAAAGCCAAGGAGTTTTATGAGAAGTCTTCGGCTGTCAATACTGGTAAAACTGAGTTCGGTTATTACAAAGGTATGGCGTTTAAGAAGCAGGGTAAAGATAATCAGGCGAGGGCTGTGTTTGGCCGTATGATCGAGGTTGCTGATAATCTTGATACTGTTGATTTCTTTGCTAAGTTTGGCCAGAGGAGTTCGGATAAAGCTAAAAAGGCTGAGCCTTACTTCCTTAAGGGGTTGGCTTATATGGGTATGGAAAAGCATGACGAGGCTAAGAAGCAATTGAAAAAGGCAGTTGAGCTGGACGGCAATAACGTCTGGGCAGCATTCTATTTGAATCAGCTGAATTGATATTGAACAGATTTTGAAATATCAGGCACATCTGGGTTTTGTCAGGTGTGCCTTTTTTTATGTTGGCATCATAAAATAAAATTAGTACAATCATGAAAAATAGTTTTAAAAGGATTCTGCCATGAAAAATAGATTTTCAATATTGGTTGTAATATTGAGCTTTTCTCTATTGTCGGCAAATGTTTCTTTCGCAGAAGTCATCGGCGACAGCTTTACGTTAGTAAAAGCAGGCAAGCCGTCGGCAACTATTGTTATTGGTTCAAAACAAAACTTAGATACAGACATGTATTTTGCCCGGATCGTTGCCGATACGGTCAAGCAAATTACTGATGTTGATATACCAATAGTCGAAAAAGCAGAGGAAGTTACAACTCCTAACCAAATCCTTATAGGCTCACCTGAAGATGTTCCGTTGATTAAAAAACTGCTTACGCAGGATGAGGTGATCCGCACAAAAGAAGATGTTGAAAAATACGGCTATTGTCGTAATCTTCTGATCGAAGATCTTGGCACAGAAGGCTTTGTCATTTATAATACAGCCCGCGGAAGCACGAAAACAAGATATCTCATACTTACAGCGGCTACTCACATAGGTCTGGGGTACGCAGCCAACACTGTTGCCGACAGGCTCCACATTGAAGCGGAATCGCTTATTGTTGACGGTCTTAAGACGCCTTTGATGCCGATAGTAAATATGCCTGCGTTTAAACACAGAAGTTTGCAGACAGCTTTGGGTGGGCCTGACTGGCTTGGACCTAATCAGTATTTTAACGAGTTTGGTTATGACTACAAAGCTTTCATCGACTGGCTTGTCAGTCATAAAATTAATAATATTCTCCTGCAAAGTACACGTTTTGTATGGGGGTTGCCTTATAAATCTGACAAGCTGGCGGATTTGGTAAATCCGGATAGTCCTAATGTGAAAAAAGATTTTTTGCGTGATATGATGGCTTATGGCAGAAAAAGAGGCGTGACATTTTTCCTGCTTCAAAACTTCCCGGACAGGGCAAACTTTGTTATAAAAGCGCGTCCCGATTTGGCGGGAATCGACAAAGACGGGAAAGCTCACAAAGGGACGTTTTGCATAAACAAGCCGGAGGTTATGCAGTTGTGGAAAGAGTTTTGGAAAGATGTTTTAGATCATTATCCACAAACCGAGGCAGCAGGAGTGCAGTTCTGTGAACATTTAGGTTCAAGATGCCAATGTTCGTTTTGCAACTCGGAGAAATTTTTCACAAAGAATCTTGAATTTTATGAAGAAATGCGAAAGATCGCTCAAAGTCATAATCCGCCTGTAAAGACATGGATATGGTCTGTTCCGGGGGCAAGGGAAATCCTTGCTCGTCGGCAAAGCTATCCTGATCTGACGGTTATAGATTGGGGGCTGGATTTTATGCCGTTTGCCTTGAAACATTATATCCCCAGGGGCGACTGGTATCTGCATCATAAAAGCGGCAAGCACACCGCTTATAGTGTTAAGCAGATGTGCCATGTTTTAAACAGATATAACATCGAAGGTATTCAGATCCGTGCGATAAAATACAAACCAAACGATATTAAGTATCAGTACTTCGAAGAGTTCACATGGAATCCGGATATGACGATCGAAGATTATGCTCATCTTTATACTATCAAAAAACTGCGACGAAAAGACGAAAAGATCGCCTCTGCTTATGCCCACTATATCTATGCCAAGGGTTACTACGATCTTTTGCTTGAGCGAGTTGATCCTAAAAAAATATTGAAACCTTATCGAATTGCAATGGCAACCGAACAGTGGGCTCAAATGGAGGATTACCATGCAAAGATCAATCACCATATCAATGAGTCGGAAAAAATCTTAAACCAAATGACTGTAAAATTGGAATTTACAGATTGGCTAAAAGCCAAACATAAAGAGCTTTCAGCTTTGGTTCGTTACTGGAAAATGTAATACCCTTGAAGGGTAAGAAATTTCCGCGAGGAAAGCTATAAAATGTTGTTTTAAAATTAGTTACCCGCGGATAAACGGAAAATTTTAATTGAGATTAGTTTAATTATCACAGGAGTAAATTATGAAAAGCATGAAACTGTCCTTAATTGTTGTTGTTTGTTTTTGCACAATTTGTTTTGCCAAACAGAATCTTAGTTATATAGATATCATTGGCCGACTGACGGATTTGGAACATTTGGCGACTTTGCCAGATGCTGGTGAGAAATGTCAGCAATTTTCCAGCTATGACCGTAGAAGTAAATATGACCAGGCAAGCGGAAAGTATGTCCAGTGGTATGCCAATGGTGACGGGGATGGTTTCATCAGGAAGGAAGGTGAGGATTTTGTTCTTGCAGAGATGCAGGGCCCTGGAGTTATCTGGCGTATATGGTCGGCACTTTTAAAGGAAGGACATGTTAAGATATATCTCGACGGCAACGAGAAGCCCGCAGTTGACTTGCCTTTTGTAGGCTATTTCAACAGGGAAAATGCTCCGTTTGATCGGTCGGCTTTGGTTTATGAATCCGCTAAAGGGTTTAACTGCTATGTGCCGATGCCGTTTCAAAAATCCTGTAAAATAGTTGCAGAAAAAGACTGGGGCAAGTATTTCCATTTTACATATACGACATTTCCTAAAGGGACAAAGGTTCCGACTTTTAAAAGGCAACTATCCGAGGCTGAGTCTGTTGCTCTCGATGAGGCCAATGAATTTTTAGCTAATTGCGGACGTGACCCCGCCGGCGAGAGGAAGGGACAAAAAACGAATCAGATAACAGTTACTATCGCTGCCGGTGAGACGGCAACAGTTGCCAAGATTAATGGCAAACGAGCAATCACCGCAATAAAAGTAAAAACATTTCTGCCCGGAGATGAACAGGATTACGATCTGCTTCGCCAGATGACTATCAGTATTAATTTTGATGATGAAAAATCCGCGTCTGTCTGGTCGCCTTTGGGGGACTTTTTTGGTAGTGCTCCGGGTAAGCAGCTTTATAAGTCACTGCCTATGGGGGCGACAGAGGATGGTTTTTACAGTTACTGGTATATGCCTTTCGGCAGGAAAGCAGTTGTGAAAATTGCCAACGAAAGTGACAAGCCTCAAAAGCTTGTATTTACAGTTACTCATTCTCCTCTGAAGAAATCGATTAAAAAACTTGGCCGTTTCCATGCCAAATGGCACAGGAATCTTTCAGCAGAGTTTGGTAAAGAACGCTGGCCTGACTGGATGCTCTTAAAAACCACAGGCAAGGGTCGGCTTTGCGGGGTGATGATGCATATCTGGAGTCCCGTTGGTTGGTATCTTAAGGTAGAGTGGTGCGCCGGACATTGGTGGTGGGGCGAAGGTGATGAGAAATTCTTCGTTGATGGAGAAAAGTTCCCATCTACTTACGGCACAGGTACTGAAGATTATTTTGGATATGCATGGTGCAATGATGGGATATTTAGCAAGGCATATCATAACCAGACCATAAACGAAAAGAATGCCGGCAATATATGTGTCAGCCGTTGGCACATTGGGGATAATATCCCGTTTCAGAAGTCTTTCGAAGCTACGATAGAAAAATATTATCCCGATGACTACCAGACACTTTATGCAGCTACCGTTTACTGGTATCAGGATGCTGACAGCGAAGATATTTACCCTGAAGTGCCGGTTGAAGAGAGAATTGGATATTTTACAAAGAAAGTTTTATCAAAGGTCAAAGGGGCTATAGAAGGTGAAGACCTTGAAGTTGTTTCCAAGTCAGCGGGGAAGTTGACGCATCAGGAGCTTGGTTCTCGATTTAGCGGGGGCAAGCATCTCTGGTGGACAGAAGCGAAACCTGGTGACAGCCTTGTGCTTGCGAGTAATGTTGATAAGGGTGGCAGCTATAAAGTTAAAGCTCAGCTTACCAAGGCTGTTGATTATGGGATAGTTCAGCTTTATGGCGATGGTGAAAAGCTTGGCGGCCCTATTGATCTATATAACAATGGAGTTGTTCCTACAGGAGAGATCGACTTGGGTACATTTGAGATTGAAGCGGGTAAGCATCAGCTGAAAATTGAGATAGTCGGGGCCAATGAAAAAGCAGCTAAAGCCTACATGTTCGGCCTGGACTATATAAAACTTGAAAAAACGGATTAGAGTGCTCTAAGTTTCGTTATTCAACCGTGACACTTTTTGCGAGGTTACGAGGTTTATCGACGTCGTGGCCTCGCAGAACGGCTGCATGATATGCCAGCAATTGCAAAGGCAGCACTGTAAGCATTGGCTGAAGCAGTTCGGGGACGTCTGGGACGGTTATTAAATAATCTGCATAGCGTTTTATCTGCTCGTCGCCTTCGGTAGCAACTACTATGGTCTTTCCTCCTCTTGCTCGAACTTCTTCGATATTGCCCATTATCTTATCGTATTGAGGCCCTTTTGTTGCGATGAAAACTGCGGGCATATTGTCCGCGATCAAAGCAATCGGCCCATGTTTCATTTCCGCAGCGGGCAAACCTTCAGCGTGAATATAGCTTATTTCTTTGAGTTTTAAAGCGCCTTCCAAAGCGACTGGATAATTGAAACCTCTGCCGAGGAATAACCAGTTTTCTTTGTTGATATTCGCAGCTGCGATTTCTTTGATAGCTTCCGACTGGTCCAGTATTGGTTTTATTTTTTCTGGTATTTCAAAAAGCTGTTTTAGCAGTCGAGAAGCCTGGTCATCGCTGATGTGTTTTCTTCTTCCAAGCTCTATTGCTATCATTGTCAATACCGCAACCTGAGCGGTAAATGCTTTTGTGCTTGCGACGCCGATCTCCGGACCTACATGCAGATAAACGCCTGCGTCGGTTGTTCTTGCTATTGATGAACCTACAACGTTGACTATGCCCAGGACAGTAGCGCCTCTTTCTTTGGCTTGTTCTGTTGCAGCTAAGGTGTCGGCTGTTTCTCCTGACTGGCTTATGGAGATAACAACAGTGCCGTCATCGATAATTGGGTTACGATATCTGAACTCGCTTGCGTATTCGACTTCGGTTGGTATTCTGCCGAGCTGTTCAAAGAGGAATTCACCTACCAGTCCCGCATGGTAAGCGGTTCCGCAGGCAGTAATTATGAGTCTTTTTGTTTTTGTCAGATCACGGAAGAAAGAGTCTATTCCGCCAAGCTTAATTTTATTAGCAATCATGTCGATTCTGCCGCTCATGCAGGTACTTAGAGACTGGGGCTGTTCGAATATTTCTTTGAGCATGTGATGTTTAAAGTCGCCCATCTCTATCTGTTCGAGGGAGAATTCTATTTCTTTGACGACTTTTTCAACTTTGATATTATCAATAGTCTTGGTCTGGAAACCCTCATGGGTTATCGTGACCGTTTCGTTATCAGAAAGGTATATCGCTCTGGTGGTATGGCCTACAATCGCTGAAGCGTCAGAAGCGATGATATATTCATCAGCGCCGACGCCGAGGATAAGCGGGCTTCCCTTTTTCGCACCTATCAGGACGTTTGGAAAGTCGCTGCAAATAATTGCAAGGCCGTAAGTACCATGGAGCTGCTGTAATGCTGCCTGGACAGCCCATTCAAATTTGCTTTGACCTGCGGATTCTTCGCTGGTGTCTTTGTTGTAGAAATAACCGATGAGGTTAGAGATGACTTCACTGTCGGTTTCGCTTTTGAACTCAACACCTTCTTTTTGCAGCCATTGTTTTAAAGCTGAATAATTCTCTATTATGCCGTTATGTACTATTGCGATTTTACCGGTGTGATCTATATGCGGATGAGCATTTATTGTCGTTGGTTTGCCGTGAGTTGCCCATCTTGTATGACCAATGCCGAGAGTTTCATTAAAATCAGGTTTGTCGAGAATATCTTCCAGACATTTTATTCGGCCGCTGGTTTTTTTAATTTTAATTGCACCGGAGTTCAGGACGGCGATTCCTGCTGAATCGTAGCCTCTGTATTCAAGTCTTTTTAAGCCCTCAAGAAGTATAGGCTGAGCTTTTGCATTTCCAAGGTACGCAACTATTCCGCACATTTATATATCTCTCTGAAAAAACGAATTATTCAAATTAACCTGTGACAATATAATATAAAATCGCCCAATAAGGGCAAATAGTTTATTTCTAATCATTTTCAAAGCTAATATTATTTGACTGTAAGTCGTTTATTTTGTCTAATCTGCGAAGATTATTATTTTAAATTTTATACCCTTGAAGGGTAGTAAATGTCCGCGAATAAATCCGTAACTGGTTATTTTTAAGTTAGTTACCCGCGGATAAG
>JAGLTN010000629.1 GCA_023135255.1 Planctomycetota bacterium | reverse complement strand
TGTATTTTTTGGTTTGATAAAGAGTACGGGGTAGTATATACTAAATGAGTTGTTATAAAAGATATTGATTTAACACGATTATGGAGCATTAATGAATAATAGACTAAAATTCTGGTTGGTTTTTTTTGTCTTTGTTTTATCGGGTAGTTTTTTTTCTGTATACTTTTGTATAGCTAAACCTTGCGAACCAAATGATATAGTGATAGAGAAACAAGAAAATAGTGTTGCAATAAATTATCCGCCATCAAATGAGGCTAATTCTAATGAACCAAAGACAGGTATAACAAAAATTGTAGGCTCTGAAACTTATTTATGTGAAATCACAAGTTTTTATGAACGAGTCATTACTATACTATCTATTATAATTTTTGTAATTTTGGGATTAACAATTTATTTTTCATTAAAAGTTTCTAAAAACCAAATTGAGGAAGTTGTTTATGGCTTAGTTGATACATATAAATTTAATGACAAGATTAATACTACTATCAATGACCGTTTTGTAGAGTTAAAAGACGAAGGTGAAATATCAGATATTTTATCTGGCTTGGAAGATATTGCAGATAGAGTTGTTTTTCTTGAAGAACAAGGAAGTATACAAAGTTATGAAAATATAGATGATAAAAGTTCGGATGAAGTTTAATTATGGCAATGATTGGTAGAAGAAATTTTGGAAGTGAAGAGCCATCGATTGAGGATATTTCAACGATTGACACACCTGATAAACTATTGGAATATGCTCATAAAAATAATATCGAAACTTCTCCACTGGATGTTTATGGATTGGCAAAAGTTTTAGGAATTACAGTTAGAGATAATATATTTGAGGAAGATAAAAAGGGGTTGTCAGGAGTTTTATATAAAGAATCAAAAACAGATAACTGGATTATATTAGTTAATCAGCATCATCACCCAAACAGAAGAAGATATACTATCGCTCACGAATTGGGGCATTGGTGCTTACATCAACATCAAAAGAGTTTGTTTGAAGATGAGATTTTTTTTAGAGGCGGCCAACCAGAAAAACCGGAATGGCAGGCAAATGATTTTGCGAGTGAAATTTTGATGCCTGAAAATGATTTTCTTGAAAAAATTGGAAATGGTATAACCAGAGTTGAAGATCTTGCTATAGAATTTCAGGTTTCTACAATTGCATTAAGAATAAGAGCTAAAAAATTAGGGATGAGGGGACATGGATTATGAATCAGATAAAATACCAGCCAATTATTAAAACTGGAGATGCGGAATTTAGAGCAATTAATAATCTTTCTGATGATGTTCAAAACAGTATAACTCCATTGTTTGAATTGACAAGATCTAGGACGTCCCCCAAGAAAAAACATGGAGATATTTACCGACGGTTAGATAAACTTAAAGAGGTTTATGGCGACAGAGGCTTTTGTTTGGATTTAACAACAGCAAAAAATTTGATTAACTATCAAATTAAAGAATTACAAGATAGTACTGATGGTTATGCTAAATGGGTTGATTTTTTAATCTCTCAAAAAGATAATTTTCCACAAATCATCCCTGTTATAATGCTTGATTTTGTGAAAGGTGAAACGGAACAGGCATTTTACTCAAAACTTAAATCTCAAGTTGAGAAACTAAATAGCAATTTTGAAAAAATTGCTTATCGATTCTCATACAATTACCCTGAATACAAATATGATATAGAAAAAATGAGCGAGAGCGTACCAACCAATAAACTTATAACTATATTAGATATTGGTTTTATGCCAAATGAGAAAATTTCTGATTATAAGACTTTAGTTGACCCAGTAATTAGTAATTTAAAAAAAATAAATCCTAACCAAATTATTCTTGCGACATCTTCTTATCCTAAACTACCGACAGATTATGGTGGCGAAAAGGAAGGCGAGTTTCCGCTTGACAAGCTTAAACTTTATAGTTGCTTTGATTCAATTACTTATGGGGATTATGCCACAGTACATCCGGTTAGATCCTCTCAAGCTGGAGGAAATGGATGGATTCCTAGAATTGATATGCCAACGAAAAAAGGTACTGTTTTTTACTATCGCTCGAGAAAAACGGATGGCGAAGATAGGTATGACAAAGCTTATATTAGAGTTGCAAAAAAAGTAGTAAGCAATGAAGATTATCAAAGAACAAAGAGATTTATCGGTGATTGTTGGGGGATTGAGCAAATAGAATTAGCTGCAGCGAGGAAACCACAAAAATTATCTCCATCTTTTTGGATTTCAGTTAGGATGAATATACATATAACATTAAGAACCAAGATATTAACTACTTGATTTCTTCAATTTGACCATAAAGTGTCTGTAAATCATCTTTCAGAATATTACTTCCAATATCCTGCTGTAGTAGTGTTGTTAGTCTTTTGTATTTCATATATAATTTGTTAAAAACCGCTTGGTGAATTTGATTTAGAGATAAATTAGCCTTTGCAATAAACCTTAATTCATCGGTAGAATAATTCCGTAATTTTTTAACTTGAAGCATTTTGCTCAATTCATACTTATTAAAAAACATCAAAAGGGAATTCCTGTCGAGTCTTTTTTTCGTTTTAGCTTTTCTAAGTAAAGTTAATATTCCATTGTTAAATAAGATTATACCAATTCTTGTAGGTAGAAGATTTCGGATTTCACGAAGATGCTTTGGAGCTATAACAACAGAAACCATTTCAAATGTTTTCTGATAGTCATCTATTTGCGCTGAGAGCTTTGTTAAATTATCACGTTCACCTTTGATTTCGAGGGAATGAAATTTTTCTGAGATAATAAGCATATCTGCAAGCCTTCTGTTTTGAGAAAACCTGACCTCTAAACCGATAGCATCTTGTTTTTTGTCGAAGCCAATGCCTCCTTCAAAGAGCCATTGGATGATATAGGTTTTCATTTCTTCAGCATCCATATAAAATATAATACTGTATTATGTGCTACAATCAAGCAGTAATAAAGTCGAGCAGCACAGATATATGGTTTTATTAAAGAAATCGCAGTTGAGATTGGAATACTTCAAGGGCATGGCGAGGCGGGTTGGATTTTGCTTGTTTGAGGAAAACCCTGCGACAGGTCGCGGGGCTAATTTTTGGGGGATAAAATACCTGGGTAAAATTCAATTGGGGTCAGTATGTTTTTGATGGTCTCAATGCAATTGATGTTTGAATTGAGTAAGCGCAGGTGCAGCCTGAGCTTGCTTCTGGTATCAGTATCATGCCGCCCGCGGGGATGATGTTTATCCAGCAGCCTGGTCTTGTTACATGGGTTAATTTGTAAGGCCCGCCGTTGGGGGCGGTGTCATACATCCATGGCTGAAAGCCACGCCAGAACAGGCATGTAGCAGAAGCTGATACGCCTCCGCAGCCATGGCCTCGGCGGTCAAATTTCCAACTTTCGATCTGTTTGCCGGTTTTTAGTTCATAAGCGTATGGCCAGGCGTATATAGTATTGTCCGCGATTGTTGGATGTCGGTTATATTCGCCGTGGCATCCGTCTGGTGGAAGAGAGGTGGCATGGCTTGTCTGCCATATAATTTCACCAGTATCCGAAGAAAAACTGTAATAATAGTAGGTAACTGCATTGTCTAGGAGGTTAGAGCCGCTGAAAAGTACTATGCCATCTGAATAGTTGAGGTAAACCGGTTCCTTAATTTTAGAAGTGTCAATTTCTTTTTTGTATTTGACTTTTCCTGTTTGCTGTTCAAGTGCGACGAGATATTGTTTGCCTCCATCGAAGAGGTCCTTTACGGGCATTCGTCCAAGCTCATCAGCTATGGCCTTTGGGCTTGTAGTCTCGATGAAAAATATTTTTCCGTCTCCAACTGCGATGGTTGGATTAACAATTACTGCGTTTTTGTATTTCCAGATTAATTTGCCGGTCTTGCGTTCCATGGAGAACAGATAGTCGCTGGTAACAACTTTCATATTTCTATAGAAAAGCGGTGAGTTTGTTTCAGGGTGTTTCATTGTATGCGATGCGTGAGGTTTGCAGCCGCTGCCGAAAAGCATATCTCCAAAGTACGCAAGATATCCCCATTGTCGCTTGTGCCCTGCGAATAGTTGAGGCATATTGTAAGTGCTGTTAGCTTCGCCGGTTTTAACATTTAACCTGTGACATTTGTCTTTTGCAGCGATATAAAGGTTCTTATCATCTACAACCATATTGCTCGAATCAAGAAAAACGCCAACTCGTCTTGAATTGGGTATTTCCACCTGCCATTGCATTGTTCCATTATAAGCATCAACAGCATAGACGATGTAATTTCCCGGAATAAAAAGCTGACCGTTTTTGTAAAGAGGCGGGACATTACGATTGTGCCGGTCGATCATTTTTCGCGGGCCCGGTCTGCCGAACCACTGGATCTCTGTCGGGCTTGTGATAAGCGTATCACCGCTGCATGCGGTATTGCCAGGCTCTGCGTAAGTATGTGTCCATTCACCAGCGCCTTTAAGTTCGTCCCGGCGTGCGATGCCTAATGAGCTGTTGCCTTTTTTTGTGACATACCAGTTTGGAAGGGTGTTTCCCCATTTTTTTAAATCTTTGTTTTCAGCGGGCCCCATTATCACCATTCCGCCGCAGGGCCTGAGAAGTCGTCCTATTTCACTGACAGGTATTTCAGGTGTTTTTCCCGCAGCTACCATTTTGTCTGAAACGATCAGGTTTGCAAAGTAATCCGGGTAGGGCAGTTTATTTTCTTTGATGTTATGGATAGTGATTTGTTGGCCGTACAATCCGGTTTTCATTAATAGTTTTCTTGCAGCTGAGGCTTTTTCGGGGTCTTTTTCAATGCCGATGATTTGCATGTCACTGAGTTTTGCTAATTCATAAGCTAACCTGCCGCTGCCGCAATCCAATACGAAACAGTATCCTTTGTTGAAATTTATGCTGTTTATAATTTTTTTAGCAGCTAATCGATAAACCGATGTCAAACTATCCTTTGGGTATGGCTTGGTTGTAGGCTTATTGGTTTTGACATTGACAGGGGGCAAATCGTTAGCGAAACAGTAGATGAGCCCTTTGTCAGTGCTGGCGAAAAGACGTTCTTTACTGACTGCCAGGCTATAAACTTTTCCTTCGAGTTTTTCTGTCCATATTTGTTTGCCGTCAGCGATATTGTAAGCGAATACACTACCATCGCCTCCTGCGAAGATGGTATCACCTGCCAATATCAGCGAATAAGCAGCGGGGCATTTAACCTGCCATTTAAGGCACTGTTTTTTTTGCTGTTTCAGCTCAGCCAAATTTTTATTCTGCTCATCAGTTCTTTTTTCTTTTTTAATTTTCTCGATTTTTGTAATTTCATAACCAACTTTGATATATCTCTGTCGCTCCAGACAGCTCAGCGATCCTTCTTTTAGAATGTAAACGACTCCATCGCAGACGATTATATCAAGGCCTTCTGAGAATATAATCTTTTCTGGTGATTGCAAATCTGTAAAAACAAGCCCACCTTTTTCGCCGCCCGAATTAATGTACAAATCATCCCTCAGGACAGCGAAACAGCCTCCGCCTTGCAATTTGCTAAGTACTTTGCCTGTCTGTCGGTTGTAGATTTTCGGTGCTGTTCGACCGGTAGGTACGAAGATTCGGCCTGGCGAAATTACAAGATTACCCTGAGCAGAGATGTCGATTTTCTCTTTCCATATTTCACTGCCATTTGCCGCGTTTAATGCGCAAAGGTAAACACCTTTCATCGGGAAAATTCCTGCTGTAAAATACACCACACCATTTTTAATCGCAGGGCCTGACCGAACAGACCAAAGAGAAATTACCCTCTCATTGCCCGCAATGCGTTTGTCTTCGGGGCCGGCGGTGAATTTCCATATAAGCCGACCTTTTTGACTGTCAAGACAATAAACATAGCCATCATCAGATCCGAAATAAACTTTACCCCGGTTGATTGTCGGCGAAATGCGTATTGGCCCTTCAGTGATAAATTTCCACTTAACATTGCCTGTCTCTATATCAATGCAAATAACACTATCATCGGCTGAGGAACCATAATACAAAAAACCATCTGCTATGACAGTATGATAAGCTCTGTCGTAAACCATTGTCGGACTGAGTTTCCATATAGAGTGAGCGAAGTCGGATTTCGCTGGGCCAGGCCAGGCTGGAGCAGGGGGATTTGTCGCATTATGAACCCAGACCTGACGGAGAGGCATTTTCAGATTCTCTGCGGATATGCCGCTTCGGCAATTGTCAGCATTATATGTAGGCCAGTCAGCAGAGAATGCGAATGAGCTGCACAGCAGTAAAAAGACAGCAATTTTTAATGTATAACCGCGAATTGTAAACGTCTTTACCAATTTCATGACAAGCTCTTTTCTTTAATTTTGCTTTTCATTAGTTTTCGATTGAAACCCTCTTAGGTTCCGACATATATCATATATAAAAGGCTATGCGTTGTATACCCTTCAGGGTAAGAAATTTC
>JAGLTN010000628.1 GCA_023135255.1 Planctomycetota bacterium | reverse complement strand
GTATTTTTTCAAATTCATCGTAATTTGAAGACTTTATCGCAAGCAATTTATCCAATGATTTAAGGTTGGTTCTTCAGGTGCTTATCAAAAAAACCTAAGACGATAGGCCTTAAATCTTTCTGTTTGGGTTGGAGGTGAAAAGTATGCGGAGCACCTTCTATTATTATGAGTTTGCTTTCTACGCCGGCGGCTCGGAGTTTTTTGTCGAATTCTATGGACTGGTTCAGGTCTACTGTTGTGTCGGCGGTGCCGTGCATTATTAAAAATGGTGGATCGTTTTTGGTGATGTGAGTTACGGGGGATGCATATTTCCAAATTTCGGGGTCTTCGTCTTTGGTTGCGCCAAGGAAGTTTGGAATGCAATCATCGTCAAGTTTTTTTATGGCCATGAAGTCATTAACGCCATAGAGGTCTACTACCGCCTGGACTTTACACGAAATGCCTTTATAGAGACCAGCGGGGTTTAGTTCATTTACATCACCTGTTACACCGACCATAGCGGAGAGGTGTCCACCGGCGGAGCCTCCGATGACGCCGATATTGTCTGGGTCGATGTGATATTTTTCTGCGTTAACCCTTAAGAACTGTACCGCTTTTTTACAATCATGGAGGTTTGTCGGCCAGGTTTTCTGACCTTTAGAGAGCAGGTAATTGATACTTATGCAAACATAGCCATGACTTGCGAGGGTTCTGCCGATATTTTCCTGACGAAGCCAACTTTTATCGCCGCTTTGCCAACCGCCGCCATGAATAATTACGATGCCGGGGTATTTCTGATTTTCTTTTAAATCTGCCGGGGTATATAAATCGAATTTTTCTTCTCTTTCAGGCTCAAGGTAAGTCTGGTCTTTTACAATTTTAACATCATACATGGCTTTGACCCGGGTAGCTTTGGTGGTGGAAATATTGAATAATATGACAAACAAAACACAACTGTTTATGATACAATTTTTCATTAAATCATTTTCCTATACAAAAGTTACTGAAAATATTGCTGAGTATTTTTTCGTCGATATCCTGCTGCTCAATCCGGGAAAAATTCTGGTAGACAGAGCGGAGCATCATAGTTGCTATTTCGTCATTGCCTGCTTTGAGTTGATTAATGGCATCGGTTAAATTTTCAATTGCTTGTGCCACAGATTTTTTATGGCGGGCTGTCAGAGCTATACTGCTGGTGACAGGCTCAGAGAAAGCTGGGTACTTATCCGGGGTTTTGCTTATCAAGTGGCTGTCGATTGTGGTCAGGAGTTCTTTTAAGCCTTGCTTTGTCTTCGAGGAAACTGGCAAAAAAGAATGACCAAAAAACTGTCTGAGCTGATTGAGTTTTGCGCAGAGTTTTTTGTTGTCTAAAAGATCGGCTTTAGCGGCGACAAATATTATGTCTCCGGAGTCAATTAGTTTCAGCAGGTTAATATCTTCATTCCAGTCAGGTTTGGAAATATCTACACAAAACAGGACTACTATCGCATGACGAAGTGCTTCGACGGCAGCTTGCTGGGTGAGCTGGTCGATTATTCCCTGCGGATTTTCGATAAGCCCCGCACAATCAAAGAAGACACATTTGCTATGGTCGAGTTCGAGAAGACCTTCGAGTACGTCACGGGTGGTTTTGGGATTTTTTGAGACGATGCTCCTTTCGCAACCAAGCAGAATATTGGTAAGACTGCTTTTTCCTGCGTTTACGGTGCCGGCGGCTCCTACAGAAGGCATGTCTATAACGGTTTGACAGCTGATAGAGCCCTGGAGGATATTTTCCGCTTTTTCTTTTAGCGATGTCAGTATTTCAACGGCCTGGGCGGTTGTTATAAATTCTATATCTTCGGTGCTGAAATCGAGACCTGCTTCGAGGTTGCCGAGGCAATCGAGTATTTCCGTTTTTATTTCTTTTGTTGACTGGGTGAGTTTTCCGGCTAAGAGTTTTTCCGCAGCGTCAAGCTGGAGCTGGTTACTGGAAAAGATTATTTCGTTTACAGCTTCGGCTTGGGCGAGGTCCATTTTCCCGTTAAGGTAAGCGCGTGCGGTGAACTCACCGGGGCCGGCGAGTCTGACTTCGTTATTCAGAATATTGCTTAACAAAGTTTCAGTGACAGCTGGGTTGGAGTAAATGTGTATTTCGACAAGGTCCTCGCCGGTATATGAGGCAGGGGAGAGAAATAAATACAGTTTGCCCTTTATGGATAACTGCTGGTCGATGAAAAAATGTCCCGTGTAAACGCCTGCATTTTGGAAATCGACTTGACCTGTGAATATATCCTTTGCTGTTCGTATGGCTTGCCTGCCGGAGAGACGTAGAATAACCCTATGGCTGCCGGCAGGTGAACTTACTGCTGCAATTGTGTCATTAAGCTCATACATTACGTATTTTTATAGAATGGCTTGGGTTTTTTCTTTTTGACTTTACCGCCCGTTTTACTGGTTGCTGAGACCAGACCAGAACTTTCCTGCTGTTCCTGCTGGCGAATGTGCCTGCGGATAACGTGCTGTTCGATAACTCCTGCGAAAGTACTTGCCATAATATAAAGGTTCAAACCCGACGGGGCAGAGTAAAGCATCAGCGGGAACATTATGGGCATCATCATCATCATCATTTTCTGCTGCTGCGCTGCCTGCGGATTAGCAGATACATTTTTAGGCATCATCTTCTGCTGCAGATAGAAAGCTACGCCCATCAGTAAAGGCAGAAGATTCAACGCAGTAAGTTTATATCCTAATATCGGAATAGTTACCGCTGAGAACCTTATCAGAGCATCTGGTGCGGAAAGGTCCGTTATCCAGAAAGGTAAAAACGCAGCACCGCGAAGGTCGATACTTGCGTAGATCGCAGAGTAAAGAGATATCCAGATCGGCATCTGTACGAGCATAGGTAAGAATCCCATAATCGGCGATGCACCCTGCTCTTTGTATAAAGCCATCGTCTTACGGTTAAGCTCTGCTTTATTGTTGCCATATTTTTTCTTAAGCTCTTCAACCTTAGGAGCTATTTTGCTGAACTTCTGCATTGATATCTGACTTTTCTTGGTAATCGGATGCATTAACAGACGAATGAAAAATACCAGTATGATAATCACGATGCCATAGTTAGGAATAACTGTGTACATCATCTTCATCGCAAGCAGTACACCAAATACCAAAGGCCTAATCATAGCGGCTGGACAGCAGCACGCCCTGAAATCTATAGAATGAACGAACCCTAACTTGCTATATTGCTCGTTTCTATCGAAAAGCGGTTTATCTTTAGGACCAAGATATAAACTAAATTCATAACTTCTGGTGCTACCGGGCTTGGAAGCTGGTGCGAGTATATTCGAAGCGATATTTATATCGAGTCCTACTGTTTCGTCACCATCTTTTTCGATACCATCCGGATCATAATATCTTCCGAATTTATCAGCGACCCAGTCACAGTATTCTTTATTCAAATCCGGCTGGGGAACCAGGATAGCGGCAAAGTATTTATTCGTAATTGAAGCCCAGATAAATTTGTCAGCATCATGTGTCAATCTGCGTTTTTCTTTTGGTTGGCCTTTAAGCTTTTTAATTTCTTTTCTGTCGGTTGTGAATGCGTCTTCGGCGTTTTTAAAACAAGCCAACGCTTTTCTCATATCCTGCCTGGCGCCTTCTATTTCAATACCAACCGGGCCTGTCATATTGAATCTTACTTTCTGCTGTTGGCTGGAAAGGTTTTCTAAATTCACATTAACTTTAACATCATAGCTGTCGACGCTTATCTGGAAAGATTTTGTTATTTTAATAATTTGATTTTTTAAACTACCCTCAGTTATCACAGTCTCGAAAACTGCCTTTTGTCCACCGTCGGCTGTTTTTTCAATGGGCAGGGACTTCCATTGCAATTTATTAAGAGACAGTTGGAGCCGGTCATCTACGAAGACAAACTTACTATTAGCCATTGACAGTATTTCGCTGCCATTGGGAAAGATCACAGGGCCGATAAACTCAAGTGGCTTTGGGTCATCAGGGTCAAGGTCGGTAAAACCTTTATCATCACCATTTGTAAAAATTGCTTTTCTGAGACTGGCTCCTTTGGAGCTTAGTTCCAGGGACAATTTGTAGCCTGAGAGAGGATTTTCTGTTTCCGGGTCCTGTGCACCGATGATAACTGTTTTGGGTTGGGCGTCATCTGCGCTATAAGCTTTGAACTGTGCAGAAGCCAGTTGAGGCTGAGATTGCTCAGCAGCGGGCGACTGGGCTGGGGCGACGGCGGTGTTGCTATCGGTCGCCTGCAGGAGGATAAGTGACTTGTCCAGATTGTCCGCTGAATTCAAAAAGCCGGTTTGAACTACAAGCACACCACAAAGAACAACAAAACAAACAACAATAAATATTGAAACAGTTTTTATTTTCATACT
>JAGLTN010000627.1 GCA_023135255.1 Planctomycetota bacterium | reverse complement strand
CTCTACCACTGAGCTACAGCAGCGACAAAAATATCAACAAGCCCACCCTGCAACTTTTGCTGCCGAGCAGGCGAATCAACAAAAATTCATCTAACTTTCTTTATAACCAGCCTTTGGTCTTGCTTTCCACGATTAAAAACCTGACCCAAGTGTCAAAAACCCGTTCTTCAGCTCATAATGTGAATTGCGTATTCTATATACTTAAATCAAAAGTGCAAACATAAAAAACTTAAAAAAATACAAAAAAAACAAATTTTTTTGATTTTTGGACAATTTTCAGCTAATCGGGCAGTGAAATCTGCTCAATCAACACAAAATTAAGGCCGTAGAGCTGATTTTAACGATAAATGCTGTGATAATTAACAGTTGGGATTATTTTTCCGTAGCCTTAGCATTTTCTGGTGGTTTTGACCATTCCTCAAGCTGCTGTTTCCACAAAGCTCTGACAGCATCTTCGGGAAGTTTGATCTGTTTCAGTGCATCCAAAAGGGCATTATTCGTATCAATATAGGATGCGTTTTTAAAACTCGCATCAAGCATCATAATTGTGTTGCTCTCCGGAGGCAAGTCCTGCTCAAGCAGCATCTTAGCGATTATATCGCTGACAGCTTTAACATCGTTGCCTTTTAAGTACAGAGCAAGTACTTTCTCCGTAAGGGTCTGTTTTTGGTCAACAGCAGCACTGTCACGCAACAGTTCAATATAATTAGCTGCCTGGGCAAAATTGCCCGACTTTTCATAAATATCAGCCAATAAAGGTCTGACCTTAGCAAGAACAGCTGTCTTTTTCTCAGCTTCAGCCTTTGCTTCTGCTATATCGAGGAATGATAATTTCTGCTCGTCCGCAAGATTTAGCTCTTCTGATACGCATATTATATCCACCCATTTGTCTAAAACATCAGTTTCAGAGCCTTTAAAAATCTTCAGCATTGCCTGCCAGGATATATCACTATGTGTTTTAGCCGTTATCTTTTCTGCAAGCCAGTCAAGGTCATCGATACTTCCCACCTCGTTAGCTAATTTAATAATGCTCTGAACAACTCTCGTACTACTGTCATTAATATAGTCTTTGCGCAGTATTTTCAGAGCTTCTGCCCTGTCGATATAAGTCAACCCATCGACAGCAGTTTCCCGCACAATGTCAGCTTCGCTGTGAAGCGATTCCTCGAACAAAGGCCTATACAACAAGATCGCCTGCCTCTTATAAATACTCTGTGCACATATACCACCCATTGCTGCCAGCAATTCACTTTTGAGCTGATCATTGTCTGCAAGTTTAAACCTCTCAGTCAGCATATCAAGATAGCTGTCAACCTTTGCTTTCGGCAAACCATCCTGCTCAAGCAGTTTTTCTATCACTTCAGCGCCACGCTGGGCTTTAGCAGGATCAGCGTCTTGAAGATATTCACCTGCCAGGTCAAGGGTTTCGATCTTTATTTCAGGCGATATTTTCGTCGGCGAATTAGGTAAAAATGCATAGTAACAGGCCCCGCCCAAAGCGATAAAAAGCTCCATCTTCACTTGTGCATCTTTTTCAACTCTAACCTGAGCTAAAAGCTTCTCAGCAGAATTAAGCTCATTCATAATGGACAGCAAATTGGCGGTTTTAAGCCTTACACCGCTGTCCGGGTCAGAAATCAACTCAATCAGTATCGTACCAAGATCAGCCGGCAGATTCGGGTTTGTACCCTTTCGCCACAGTGCAACCTTTTCCAGAGCCCATAGCCTTAATTCCACTTCAGGGCTTTTAAGATTTAACGCCAGGTAACTGCCCCTTTCAGCATCGTCAGCTATCGAGTCGTAAACTTGGTCAAATGCCTCAAGAGCTTGTTTTTTCCAGTATACATTTTCTTTCGCAAGCTCCTGCATTGTCTCCTGCTGTCTTGTAAGCCAGTCGCTCAGGAACTCATCTTTGCCTTTTCTGCTCAATTCCCGCATATTCCGCTGTCTGCTTTTTGCGTCCTTTCCAACGGGGATTCCTATAGACTTCAAAGCCTTTTCCGCTGCTGATGCAACCTGAGCATCTTTATCTTCAAGCAGTTCCATAAGCTTTAATATAGCTTTTTTGTCAGGCCTGCGCTTCAAAGCTGTAATGATATTTACCCTTGCTTTTGCATCACTTGTCGTATCAGAGACCATCTTTTCAATATATCTGGAAACCTGGTTATAGCTGAAGAGCAAAGAAGCATCGGCAATTAGATTTAAGTCTTCAGCTTCAGACTCAGCCAGTAGATTCAACACCGGTTCAATAAAATCATCCTTATCTTTTATTGGCTTTTGATCGATCCGGGCTTGTATCAGCGCTTTGCAAATTGCCTGGCAGGCAACTGTGTTGCTTTTATTATTTAAAATATCAAGAAGTATTTTTCTCGCCTCGGGGTCGCCCTCTTCCATGATCAAAACCGCCGCATCGAAAGAGCCGCCCAGCAATGCTTGCTTATTTAATTTAAGCTGTTTATCTATCTGGTTCTCGACAGATGCTTCGTTAGCAGTGCCCTGCTCCTGTGCAAACACACAAACACCACAAGCCACTACTGTAATGATAACCAAATATGTCAGCTTCCTTAGAACCATAAAAACGACGCCTTTACTGAATATACGCACAAAAACTTGTTATCGTCATAATAATCTGAAAACTATATTTTAGTCAATCAATCAATGTGCATTTTTAGATAATATAGTAGATTTTCAGCAAAAAAAAATAAACGTCTGCGTAAACAGCTCTGTCATGGGCGCGGATGAAATTGCTTGTGGATAGATTTCAACCTGTCCTGGTCGACGTGAGTATATATTTGTGTAGTAGCGATGTCTACATGCCCCAACATTTCCTGAACGCTTCGCAAATCTGCCCCGCCCGATAACAAATGTGTTGCAAAGCAGTGTCTTAGTGTATGGGCGCTCAGTTTTTTACCCAGGCCCGCCCGCCCGGCATACTTTTTTACCAAACGCCATATCTCTATTCTCCCTAAAGGCCTGGCCGTACGGGAAAGCAACAACCAGTCTTCGCTGTAGTCTTTAGCAAGCTTAGGTCTTAACAGACTCAGATAATCCCGCACCGCTGCAATCGCTGCTTTACCAACAGGAACGATGCGCTCCTTACTTCCCTTGCCGAAACAGCGAAGGTAGCCGATATCAAGATTGATGTCCTTTACTTTCAGATTGGCCAGCTCACTGGCACGAATACCCGTTGCGTACAGCAACTCAAGCAAAGCTTTGTCCCGGTAGTAGTAACGCTCTTTCGGATCGACCGCTTCTAT
>JAGLTN010000626.1 GCA_023135255.1 Planctomycetota bacterium | reverse complement strand
CGACGAGCGCGTGGCTGGCATTTGTACTGTGTCAGGCGGGTCTCAATCCGAATTTCATCATCGGGGCCGATATTGGGCAGTTGAACAGTAACAGTGGAGCCGGTGGCGGAAACTTCTTCATTGCCGAAGCCTGCGAATACGACCGCAGCTTTTTGAACCTGCATCCTGAAATTATGGTGGTGCTGAATATCGAGCAGGACCATCTGGATTATTACCGTGATGAGGATGAGATCGTTGACGCATTTGTGCAGTTTGCGATTAACACCAGAGCCGACGGGGTGGTTATTGCCAACGGACAGGACGCTAATGTTGCCAAAGTGCTGAGCAAATTAGGTGGTTTTGTTCGGTGTGAGACGTTTGGTCTTGAAAAATATTGTAATTTTTGTGCTCAGAATATTGAGCTTGTTGACGGGTTTTATTCGTTCGATGTTTATTATAATGGCAGCGATCTTGGCAGGGTGAAAATCTCTTTGGCCGGCGAACACAATATAATGAACGCTTTGGCGGTGATAGCGGTTTCTTATAATCTGGGCGTAGATATTGCTGAGATATTTGGGGTATTACCGGACTTTACAGGCATTGACAGGCGTTTGATGTTTAAAGATGATGTTGGTGGGGTGGTGGTTCTTGATGATTATGCACATCATCCGACGGAGATAAGAGCGTCTTTGAAGGCTATTCGCCAGAGGTATGAGCCTGAGCGGATTTTTTGTGTTTTTCAGCCTCACCAGTACAGCAGGACAAGATTTTTACTTGATGATTTCGCAGAAAGCTTTAAGCTCTGTGATGTTGCTGTTGTGCCTGAGATATATTTTGTGCGGGATACTCTTGAGAGTAAACATCAGGTCAATAGTCAGGTTTTGGTAGATAAATTGCAGTCTAATGGTTCCGATGCGGTCTTCATCGACAGCTTTGCGGGGATCTGTGATTATTTGAAAAATAACGTAGTTGCCGGCGATCTGGTTGTTACTATGGGTGCCGGTGATGTTTGGAAGGTAGCAGATGAGTATATTCAATGGCTTAGAAGAGATAGTTAGAACCGATCGCATCCTGGCGAAAGAGAGTTGGTATGGCCTTGGCGGGCCTGCGGATTATTTTATCAGGCCTGTGAGCGTTGAACAGCTTGGGGATGTTGTACGCAGATGTAATGACAATGGTATTGTCACCAAGGTTCTGGGGTTTGGTTCTAATCTTTTGATAAGCGATGACGGCGTCAGGGGTGCGGTTATTAAGCTGGATTCGGACGCTTTTAAGGAAGTTACGTTTGCCGGTGAAGAGATTACCGCCGGTGCTGGTGCTCAGATGAGTAAGCTTGTTCTTGATTGCGTTGATAAAGGGCTTAGCGGGTTGGAGGCTTTGACGGGTATACCGGGTTCTGTCGGCGGGGCGGTAAGGATGAATGCCGGGGGCAAGTTCGGCGATATCAGTTCGGCTGTCGAGTCGGTTACGCTGATGGACAGCAAAGGTGAGGTCTTTGAAAAGAGCAAACCTGAGCTTAGTTTTGATTATAGAAATTGTAATATTACCGCAAGCTTTATTTTAAGTGCGAAGATGAAGCTGAATGAGGCAGACTCCGATCAGATATTGCGGACGGTTAAAGAGATGTGGATATATAAGAAGAACAATCAGCCTTTGAATACGAAAAATTCGGGTTGCATATTTAAAAATCCGAGAGATACCTCGGCAGGAGCTTTGATAGACCGGGCGGGGCTTAAAGGTCTGCAGATCGGCGGGGCGGTAGTCAGTGACAAGCATGCTAATTTTATTGTCGCGCAAAAGGGCTGCAGCAGTCGGGATGTTTTGAGATTGATAGAGGCGATCCAGCAGCGTGTCAAGGAAAGCTTTGGTGTTGATCTGGAACTTGAATTGGAAGTCTGGGATTGATGAGCGGCGAGGTGTTTTCTTTGGATTTTGGAGCTAAGGCTATAAACAATTCTTTGAAGGTGGCAGTTCTTGCGGGCGGGGTGGGCTCTGAACGGCAGATCAGCATCGAAAGCGGCAGAAATGTTGCTCGCGCGATCAAAGATGCGGGCTTGAATGTGGTCACTTCTGATATCACGCCTGATGATATGAGTATTCTGGCTGATAAGAGTATTGATGTGTTTTTTCTTGCGCTTCATGGTCAGTTTGGCGAAGATGGACAGCTTCAAAGGGTTCTTGAGGATAAGTCGCTGGTTTATACCGGTTGCGGACCCGGGGCTTCTGCGGTTGCGTTCGATAAGGTTGCCAGCAAAAAGGCATTTGCGGGTGCAGGGGTTGCGACGCCGAAGATGATTGAATGCGAAAGAGGCAGCGATTTTGATAAATTTGAAGAAGACCTGGCGTTTTTGTCGAATAGATATGTAATAAAGCCGCCCACGCAGGGTAGTAGTGTTGGAGTGGTTGTTGCTGAAGGAATAGATGAGGCGGTCGCTTTGAGCAGAGAATGTTTGGAGCAGTTCGGCGAATGTATGGTTGAGGAGTTTATCAGCGGCAGAGAAGTTACGGTTGGTGTTTTGTGTGAAAAGGTTTTGCCTGTGATAGAGATTCGGGTGAAATCCGGTTTTTATGATTATAATGCTAAGTATCTCGACGATGATACGCAGTTTCTGTTTGATACGATAGAAGATGTGGAGATGGTCAGGAAATTGCAGACCGATGCTGAAGTTTGTTTCGATGCTTTGGGTTGTCGGGATATTTCCAGAGTTGATTTTATTGTCAGAGGCGAAGATCGTTATTGCCTTGAAGTGAATACGATTCCTGGTTTTACCGGTCATTCACTTTTGCCTATGGCGGCGAAGAAAGCTGGGATATCAATGAGTCAGCTTTGTTTGATGGTAATAGAAGAAGCATTGAAAAGGCGTGAAAATTAATTGCGAGTAAACGGTGGCTAAGAAGAAAAAGAAAAATCAGAAAACTTTTTTCATATTTAATTCTTCCAGGAAAAAGAAGAGGAAGAAAAAAACTCAACCTACGAACTGGATGACAGTTTTGAAGATATTGCTGGTTGTCTGTATTTTTGTCGGTGGGGCTGTCGGGTTGGTTTTTCTTGATAAGTATGTTAAGAAGGTTGAGTCCGTATCCGAAAGGCCCGCGATATTGAAATTGACTGGTGTGCCTCAATGGGTCAATGAAGCGCTTAAGGATAAGATTTATGCTGCTGCCAGTGGGTTTGGTCAGCAGAGTTTGACGCTTTCTGATGATGCTGCGATGAATGTTCAGCGAAATATCGATCAGCATGTTCCGTGGCTTAGTGGGGTTTCTGTCAGGACGACTAATGACCGGTTGCTGATTGAGGCACAATGGCGAAAACCTGTTGCGTTGATCGGGGCTGGGAAAAATAAATTTTACGTCGACGAGAATCTGGTGATGCTGGATTATGTTGATGTTGCCAGCTTGCCGATAATTAAGGTGACAGGGCTTAGCGGCGGTAATAAGGTGCCTGTTTACGGACAGGTGTGGATGAAAGAAGACTTGCAGGCGGCGGTTGCGGTTTTGACAATGTTCAATATGATGGACAATAGAGTGGCGAAAGATAATCCGCTACTTTTCGAGATAAGCCGAATTGATATGAGCAATTTTAACGGCAGGAGGAAAAAACAATCTCCACATGTCGTTTTGTATGCTACCGATGGGACTGAGATTATCTGGGGAGCTGAGATAGGGACATGGCATAGATATATGGAGTCACCGGATGAGGAAAAACTCGCCAAGCTTTACGGCTACTATAAAGAGTATGGTTCGTTGCTGCATGGCGTAAAGTTTATTAATCTGCGTGAGCCTACCGACAGGATATCCAAGCCTATTGATAAGTACAACCCTTAAAAAACAGAGGGATTGATATATGAGCACGTTGAATGATAAAAGTGGAATTGCTATTGAAGATTCAATAAAAAAACAAGGACTTATTCGCTCATATGCGGAGTTTCTTCGCAGTAGTAAAGCAGCCGTTTTATTGGTATTTATTGTCTTAATGCTTTTTCCTGTTTTTTCCACTTTGAGGACTTTGATATCTTTTCTTTTTTTCAATAAGTGGCAATTAAGCGGATATTATATTGGTGCTATTGAGTGGGGAACAGCTTTATTTCTTATGGCATCATGGTTAGTTTCTATCGGAATTTTATTTTGGAATCGACAGTATAAGCAAGGGTTATTGAGGATTGTGGCGATTCCGTTTATTTTTTTATTTACCTATGTAGTAATTATTTCTTTTATTTGCCTTTTGCCAATGTGTGTTTTCACATCAGAAGTAAGTGGTTGGCCGATAGATTCAGTTTACTCAAAGAGTCGTCAAAAATATTTTATTTTAGCACGCGAGCCAGCTATGACAGATACTTGCTACCGTATTTTCAGTGCAAAATATTTTTTACTTAACCCGGTCTGGATAATTGAGACAACTGATTTTGATGATTTGGATTACTCTGAGGATGGTTCTCTAACTAAGAAACCTTCTTTGATTCTTAGTGGAGATGAAGAATTGCTGGTTGTATCTCGTGGTGGTCACTTCACAGATGCTGTTTTGGTAGATTATATGCAGCCGATGACAGATCATGTTTATTGGGCGGATAAAAACAGAGAACAGCAATGGCAACAACGTACGGATCAAATTAAAACACTTTTACAAAAACATGCGCGATGTAATTAAAGATGTTGCAAGTACAGGACACCAAATTATTTGGACTGTTCTTAATCAAAGATCCATTTTATCTCCATGAATTATTCAATGCGGTTGCGAGGTTCTGGTATTGGTATTCTATGTTGAATTCTTCGCAGATGGCTTTTAGCTTTTTGAGAGCTGATTCGCTCAGGTTGTTTTGGTAGTTCTGGTCGCCTTTGCAGCAGAAAATCCTGCAGGCTGCGAAACGATATTTATAAACGGTGCATTTTCCATCTATATTGTAAGGGCAGGTGCCGGTGGTCATTTGTTTTCGGTTTCCAGGGGCGATATGTTCAAGGAAGTAAATCAATTCGGGGGTTGTTATATATAGGCGGTGGTCATATTTTTCAAAATCGCAACACTGCCCGCAAGCCTGACAGGAGCCTATGGTTTTTTGATTCTCTGTGATGAGGCGGTCAAGCCAGCTGTAAAAATCAGCCATTGCTTTAATCAGTTTTTTTTTTGTTTTCTCAATTCCTCTATTTTTTCAAAGCTGTAATATTTGCCACGGTTTATGCCGGGACATGTTATTGCTGTTTCGTTCCATGCGCGGGGGCTATCGAGGTTTGACGACCAGAAAGGCCAGGTTCTGCATTGGTTCGGTCTGACTGGGTATATCACGCAGATCTTTTTTTTGTTGACCTTTTGCAGGAAGATACAATCTCTTGTCGCAGGCAGTTCTATTAAGGTCGTTCGCAGGCCTTTACGCTTTGTGTATTTTTTACGGAACTTATCTTCCGGCATCTTCAGGAAATCAGCGATGAATTTTATTTCCTGCTTTGTTGCCCAGATAAACCCTTCCCCCGGGCCGCTGCAGCAATTAGAGCACTGTGAGCAGTCAAAGTGCAGACCGGCGATATACCATTTATTACCAAAATTAGCCATTACCACTTTAGTACTCCGCCGGTGTCTGCTGAAGTTGCCATTGATGCGTACTTTGCGAGGTAGCCTGTAGTTATGCTTGGTTTTTTCGGCGTCCAGTTTTTCTTTCTTTCAGCGAACTGCTCATCGGAGATTTTTACATTTATTTTATTGTTCGGAATATCTATTTCGACGATGTCACCTGCTTCGACGAAGGCAATTGGTCCACCGACAGCAGCTTCGGGGCTGACATGGCCTATAGAGGCGCCGTGGGTTCCGCCTGAGAATCTGCCGTCGGTTATCAGTGCGACCGATTCGCCGAGGCCTGCGCCCATGATGTAGCTTGTCGGGCTAAGCATTTCCTGCATACCGGGGCCTCCTTTGGGGCCTTCATAGCGGATTATTACAACGTCACCGGCTTTTACTTTGCCAGCGAGGATGCCTTCGCAGGATTCTTCCTGACTTTCGAAGATTACCGCTGGGCCTGTGTGGGTCAGCATTGCTTTTGCAACGCCCGCTGATTTTACAACGCAACCCTTGGGAGCGAGATTGCCTTTTAATATTGCCAGCCCACCTGTTTTTGAATATGCGTTATCGAGTGTGTGTATTACCTCGGTATTTTTAATGGTAGCGTTGGCAACATTTTCGCCGAGGGTTTTTCCTGTAACGGTGATGCAGTCAGTACTGAGCAAACCGGGGATCTTGGAAACTTCTTTGATGATAGCGCTGATTCCACCTGCGTCGTCGACATCTTCCATGTGCCAGTGGCTTGATGGTGAGACTTTGCAGATATTCGGACATTTGGCTGAGATACTGTTTATTCTGTCGAGGTCGTATTTGATGCCTGCTTCATTTGTGAGTGCCAATGTGTGCAGGACAGTGTTCGTTGAGCCGCCCATTGCCATATCGAGGATGAAAGCGTTATCGACAGATTTTTCAGTGATTATGTCTAAAGGCTTGATATCCTTTTCTATCAAGGTCATTATCTGGGCGCCTGCTTTTTTGAAGAGGTCCTGTCTTTTCGGGTCTACCGCAAGGATGGTTCCGTTGCCCGGCAGTGCCATCCCGATCGCTTCGCAGAGGCAGTTCATCGAGTTGGCTGTGAACATTCCGGAGCAGCTTCCCTGAGTTGGGCAAGCAGTGCATTCGAGTTCTTTGAGTTGGTCTTCGGTTATCTCACCAGAGTTAAATTTTGCTACACCTTCAAATACACTGATAAGGTCCACGACTTTTCCATCTTTTGTTTTACCGGCTTTCATAGGTCCGCCGGAGACGAATATCGTAGGGATATTGAGCCTGACAGAGGCCATCAGCATTCCGGGTATAATTTTATCGCAGTTCGGTATGCAGACAAGACCGTCGAAGCAGTGAGCTTTGCCCATGGTTTCGACAGCATCGGCGATAATTTCTCTTGAAGGCAGTGAGTATTTCATGCCGGTATGGCCCATAGCGATGCCGTCACAAATGGCAATGGTGTTGAATTCGAAGGGTGTTCCACCGGCGTCTCTGACGGCTTGTTTGACGAGTTGAGCAACTTCGTTTAGTTTGACATGGCCTGGGACGATGTCGGTGTAGCTATTGACAATGCCGATAAATGGTTTTTTAATGTCTTCATCGCTGATTCCGCATGCGTGAAGCAGACTTCTGTGCGGCGCTCTCTGGAACCCTTTTTTTACGGTATCACTTCTCATTATTGTTCTCCTGGCTGTATATTTTCTATAATATAGGACTAAATAAAACAGGGGACGATTTTAAACGATAATCGTGTATAAATAAAGAAAAATCAATTGTCTTTAATGGCATAAGAGTTATAATTGCCAACTGTAATGTTATGTACACGGCAATTTTAAGGAGACTGACTATGTTTTCGACCAAAAAAATTAATTTTTTGATGTTGGCTTTTGTTTGTTTGTTGGTGTTTAGTTGTGGCTGTGGGGAAAAATCCAAACCCGGCTCTGTGATATCTAAATCGCAACCAGCTAAGGCGGCGCCGACATTGGCGTTGAATTTTGCTGAAAGGGCGGTGGATGTTTACAAGGTTACGTTGGAGTCTTCAAAAGGTGTTGAGTTCGAGGGTGAAGTTCCCCCTAAAAGCTCTTTTAAGGGAGGCAAGACCGGCAGTGATATCGAGATAGTCTTTTCCAGCGAAGTTGTCAGTGTTGACCAGCAGGGCAATGCTGTTCAAAAGATAACGGTTAATTCTGTTAAATACACAGCTGTTGTTAAGAATAATCCTGTTATAGATTTTGACAGTTCAAGGGATAAAGACAAGGTTAATCCTTTGTTTGGGCTTATCGGTAAAAGCTATACTATAAAAATGGCAACTAATGGAAAAATGCTCAGTGTTGTTAGTGCTAATGAAATCAGACAGGCTGTAAAAGGCGGATCGTCGACACATAAGGCAGCGCAGGCGATCGTCAGTGACAAGGTGATAGCTCAGAGACATGGCAGTGTTATTCTGCCCGGCGATGAGAAAGTTGCGGCTGATACTACCTGGAAAGAATTGGAATCTTTTGATTTTGGTTTGATGGGTGTTCAATCTTATGAAAAAGTTTATACGGTAAACAGTGCAGAAAATGCACAAGTCAGAGTATCTATGGAGGGGTTGCCGAGTTCGGAGATGGCAGAAGAAATTCATAAAGAGCAGCAAACGAGTAACTTTTCGAAAATGTTTGATAATACAGAATCCTATGAGGGCAGGCTTGTTTTTGATTCTGCTGCGGGCAAGATCAAGTCTTATTCAGAAAAGCTTGAAGCTCACTGGCTTGCAGTTGACCCGGCGGCAAATAAGAAAGATGCCAAAGGCAGCCCGGCGGCATTGAGGATGAGTGTTGTTAAGGGCTTTTCCATAGAAAAAGTTGATTGATATCTTGTGGTTACTTCAGGCGGCAAATGGTTTTAGCTTTGACTTTATAGAAAGGATTTGAAATTGAAATTAATAAAAACAGCAATGCTGGTTGTAATTTGTATTTGCCTTTTTGGTTGTGAACAGCAGCAGAAAAAGAAAGCAGATAAGCCTTTGGGTAGAGGCAAAGTTCTTTTGAGTGTGGATTTTGAGAAGGGCCAGGTATCAAAATATAAATTTACATCAGAGCGAGAAATTGCTTTGCATTGGGAACCGGCGCCTGGTAAGTCAAAGCCGGCAGCCAAAAACAAGGTCGATTATACCAACGAGAAGGTTGAAATCGTTATGACGTATGAGCCGACCAAAGTCGATCCTTATGGGCTTACAACGATCAAGTGCACTTGCGAATCTGTTGCTGTTAAACGGACAACCAGCAAGAAAAAAGCGACAACGAAAAGCGATGCGGTAAAAGCTTTTGCAGGTAAAAGTTTTAATCTTATTGTTGGCCCTACAGGTAAGATAGAAGACTATAGCGATTTTGAAAAAGTTATTAAGCAGGTCGGCGATAAGGCTTTCAGGGCGGGCCGTGGAGATGTAAGGATAAAAGAGCCTGACCTGATAGAAGACTTTATTGCCAGCCAGTGGTTTTTGTGGGACTGCGTCGGAAGTTTAGGTTCTGCCGGGGCCGATGGCATTGGAACCGGTTTCAAATGGCAGTCGGTTCTTTCTGCTCCGACGCCTTTGGTTAAGACTCAGGCTCGCAGTGTTGAGTATCAATTGAGCGAAATCAGGAACAGCCACTCGGGTAAGCAGTTGGTTATCAAAAGCACTTATTCTCCTGCCGATCGTAAGCTGATCACCTGGCCTATGCCTTATTCGGGCAGGTTCCAGGTTAGCGGGCCTTTCGGCTTTTTGACTATGTTCATTAAGAATTTCCAGGTGATAAGCTTGCAGGGCAGCGGTGTTGAGGTTTTAAAAGCTGACACCGGCCAAGCCATCAGGTATAAGCAGGATTATAAAATAGTTCTTGAAGCTGCCGGTAAATCAAAATTGGGGACTAAGCCCAGACTTGAGATCAAACAGAACTTTACAATGCAGCGTCTTGAGCAGTAGAGCTGAAAAGCAAAATGGAGGCATAATATATTGGAAAGTAAGAATCTGTGGGCGCCGTGGCGAATTAATTATATTCAAGAGCTGACTGATGATGAGCCTTGTGATTGTTTTATCTGTCATTATCTTGACAGGCCTGGAGATGATGACAAGAATCTGGTTTTGTGGCGCAGCGAGCATGGCATAGTTTTGCTTAATCATTATCCTTATAATAACGGCCATCTTATGGTTGCTCCGGCTCGTCATATTTCTGATATAGATGAAGCTGACGAGGCTGAGCTTGCCGAGTTGATTAAGCTGGTGAGGGAAGCTAAGAAGGCTTTGACTATGGTTCTTAAGCCTCATGGTTTTAATATTGGGATGAATTTAGGCAGATGCGCTGGTGCGGGATTGCCCGGTCATGTGCATATCCATATTGTGCCGAGATGGGATGGTGACACGAGTTTTATGAGTGTATGCAGTGATACTGATGTTATAAGTCAGTCTATGAAAGAGCTGCTTGATCAGCTTAGAGAAGTGAGTATTGAGCATAACCTTCCTGGTTTGTAGAAATGGTGCAAGAGATTAAATCTTATGCGGTTACTGATGCTCTGAGCAAGGGCAGAAAATTTGCCGAAGCTGGGCACCGTTACAGGAGCAATTTTGAGCGTGACAGGGATCGCGTCATACACAGCGTTGCATTTCGCAGGCTTGAGGGCAAGACGCAGGTTTTTACACCAGGCGTTAATGACAGCTATCGCAACCGTCTTACACACAGTATTGAAGTTGCACAGATAGGCAGGACTATCGCCAGGACTTTAGGGCTTAATGAAACTTTGGCTGAGGCTATCTGCCTTGCTCATGATCTTGGGCATTCGCCTTTTGGTCATGCCGGCGAAAGTGAACTCAATAGTATTATGAAAGATTTCGGCGGATTTGAGCATAACAGGCAGTCATTGCGGATCGTTGATTTTCTTGAGCATCCGTACCCGGAGTTTATGGGGTTGAATCTGATGTATGAGACTCGGCTCGGAATCGCAAAGCATGAGAGCACTTATGACAGCCCGAAAGATGATATTTTTGACGGAGCCAATTGCAGCATGGAAGGCCAGATAGCCGGTGTCGCCGACAGGGTTGCTTATAATTGTCACGACCTGGAAGACGGGCTTTTAGCTGGGATAATTAAAGTTGACCAGCTCAAAGAACTTGAGATATTTAATCATGCCAGAGATAAGATCAATGCCGAGCGAATCGAGGATGGCTTAATCAGAAATACCAGGACTGCAAAAGCTATTATTGATATCTTAGTTAGTGACTGTATTGAAACGAGCAGGGGGAAAATAAAAGATTCAGCAGTTGAAACTGTCGAGGATGTGTTGACTCTCGGCGAAAATCTGATAGCGATATCTGCGGCTAATGATGAGAGGCTTAAACAGTTAGAAGATTTTCTTTTTAATAATTTTTATTTGCATGAAAAGATTCGACAGACTTCTGATAAGGTTAAAATCTGGTTGAATGATCTTTTTGCAATGATTTGCGAAAGGCCTACTATTATGCCGCGATATTTTCAAAATCTGGCGGAAAAAGAAGGGGCTGAAAGAGTCGTCTGCGATTATATCGCTGGGATGACAGACAGGTTTTGCCTGAAAATGCTTGAAAAAGTCGACTGAAACTATGATACTATCCGCTTTGTGTGTCTAAAGTTAGGAACAAATAATGAAAATGAAAAGATTGCTTACATCGTGTTTCGGCCTGGGTTTTATGCCTATCGCTTCGGGGACGTGGGGGTCGCTGCCTGCGGCGATTTTGTTTGTAATCCTTAGCGGTTTAAATTTGAGCATAGTATGGATATCAGCGGTTATGCTCGGCTGGGCTTTGGCAGCTTCAGTTGTTTGTGTGAAATTTGCACCTGCTGTGATAGAATCTACCGGCAAAAAAGACCCGGGCGAAATTGTTGCTGATGAGGTGGCTGGGCAGTGTTTGGTTTTTGTTGGTCTGGCGGTTTCGGGTGCGACTAATATATGTATTGCAGCAGTTCTCGGATTTTTGTTTTTCAGATTCTTTGATATTACGAAACTTTGGCCTATAAAAAAGCTTGAGCAGTTGCCCGCTGGTTGGGGGGTGCTTTGCGATGATCTTTTGGCTGGGGTTTTTGCAGCGATTGTTTTGCAGGTAGTTGTCAGGTTAGTCGGTATTATCTAATTTTACTTTTTTTCAGGAAGCATGGATGGTTGCGGAATACTCTGTTGAGGTTTGTAAAAAATTAGAGCAGAAAATCCAGCAGGCCAAGCTTTATCGTCCTGTCATTATAGATCACTACGACAAGGGAGATGAACTGGTTTATGATATGATGACTGTTGAGTTCGCAGCTGCGGTTCGGGTTCGGCTGGTTGTTGAGAAATTTGTCGGAGGCGGTTTTGCCGGTCAGGTGTATCAGGTTCGGGTAACCGAAATTGAATCGGACAGCCAGCTTGATTGCGGCATCGAAATAGATCAGCTTTATGCGATTAAGATACTTATTCCTCCTTCTGGGTTCTCACTACTATTCAGGAATGTTATTTACTGGATCGGTTTCCAGGGGCCTTTCCAGCTTCAGGTTAATCCTGCAGCTTCCAGGGCGGGGGCATTGTGGCAAAAGTTTATTCGCAAAGCAGCTGCCATCAGGTTTGGTGATGAGCAAAGCGTTGTTGATATTCATGCTACTTTTGTCGATGAGAATCTTGGCAGTTGCGGCGAGCTTAGTCAATGGGTGCAGGGAAGAACATGGAGGCTGGAAGTTGATGACCATCTGGATGTCTTAAAGCTTTGGAAAAAGGGAAGGGATGTTGGCCTTGAGAAGCTAGGCAATGTTGAATACAGAGCGAAAAAGAAATTTATGGCTGACTTTGTAAAGTTACTTCATGAAGTCGGCGGTCATGAATTTGCACGTCAATATGAATGGTCGACTTGTAAAAGTCAGCCTAACTGTCTGAAAAGAAGTGATACAGAAAATGAGCCTGAAAAAGGTTTGGTGGCGGTAGATTTCCGGGCGGGGCTCGCGCTTTTACCATTTTTGCCTATGAGTCCGGGTGATTTTAAGCTGATTATTAAAGGCGTGGGACGTGGCAGTTTAGTGCAGTTTGATCGGGGTGACCTGGGTAAGCTCAAGGCTTTTGTAGAATCGCATAAGGAGCATTTTGCAGACAGCGATTCTATGATGGCAGAGCTGGAATCGGCAGAAAGGATTTATCGCGATTCGTTGGTTGATATTACGCACAACCATTTAAGGCTTCTGTATAGCGGCAGGTTATGGTCTACGATTTTTGATAGTGCGGTTACGGGCTGGAAGGTTCGCAATCTGATCGATGCCGGTCATGAAAAGAAATTCCGCTCGAATAAATTTTTGACATTGGTATTTTTCATTATTGGGATTGTGCCGATCCTTGGTGCGGTGCTGCGAAAATTCTGGGGCAGGGCTGACTGGCGAAAGCATTATTTAGCAATGCTCAGCGACTTCGGATATTTGAAGCGGGCTGTAAAAGCTAAGGTGGCTGAAAAAGTTACCGGCTGTTATCGAGCGGGAAGGTTTAGTGAAGAAAAAGTTAAAAAAGTGGGTGATTCTTTGCTGATGTTTTTGCCTCATTTGCCTTTTTTGATATTGCCTGTGGGAATCCATAAATTTTTGACGGACTGGACATATTTTAAAGAACGTTTGGCTTTCATCGTTATCAGGCCTGCAAAGTTGTATTTCAACCATGAATTTCGTGAGCAATGGTTCCGCGATATGGTTGAGCAGGGCAGAAAAAAGCATATTTTGACCGATGAAGATGCTGACGTTGTTCTGTCCAAAATGAAAGAGCCTTTCATTCAAAAATATTTAAAGTGCCTTGCAGTTCATGTTTGCACTTTGCCTGTAACACAGATCGTTTCGGTTTTGATAGCGGGGATATATTATTTCACTCATCGTGATAATCCTAATGCCTGGGCAATAGGTTTGGGGATAATCGGAATATTTCAGGTTGTGCCGATATCTCCCGGTTCGCTTTGCCGGGGGCTTTATGTAGTTTACCTTGTTATAAAAGAACGCAATTTCAAAGATTATAACATAGCTGTATTTTTAGGCTTTTTCAAATATATTGGTTATCTGGCGTTTCCTATCCAGATGGCTCATCATTATCCGACGATTGCCAGGTTTATGGCAGGCCACTGGGCGACAGAGGCGGTTCATATTGTTCCGGTATTCGGCGAAGGGGGCGCGTTGCTGGAGCACTGGGTATTTAACCTGTTTTATAATTGGCCTTTGACTATCAGAAGGCGAATGGGAAAAATTGCCGCCCTGCGGGTTTCACTTAAACCTCGTTATTTTCATGTTGCGATAGTTGCGATCGCAGCCGCAGCCGGTTTTGTCGGTGCAGATGCTGTTTATCAGCGTCTTTTTGGAGATCTGCCGAATTTAAAGCAGATTTGGCTGTTGGCACTGATTTTGCCGTTGGGGGCGGGGGCGATCACAACATTAAACTGCGGCGGGGCTGTGTTGTACAAAAGGATAATATCTGCGTGTTTGTGCGGGTTCTTTACCGCGATATTTTTCACCGCTGCTTTGGTTATCCTTTTCGGCGAATCGTCAGCGGTTTCAGATGTGGTATCGATGTTCGTATGGCGGGTGTTTGTTTTTACGATTTTCAGCACGGTTGGTGCTTTAATTGCGGAAATGAGCCTACCTGACCCGGATTTAATGAATGTTTAAGGTTTTAGGGCTTGTTAAATTATAGAGTTTATGAGACAATACTGCTGTTAAAAAATTAGTTGTGTTGTAATTTGGAATAAAAAAAATGACAAATAGTTATGGTTCTCTCTGTGATGATTTTTACTTTGACATGTACGTCAATACAGAGCTTGAACTGCCTGCTCAAAGAGATACGATATTGTCTTTTTTTGAGAGGGTACAAAAGCAGTACCCTTCGATGGGCAATTTTTATAGACGCGGTAAGGGTGAGTATTTTCTTGAGGAAAATTCGAGTACAGGCCAATTCAGCTGGCTGGGCTTAGAGTCTGACCGTATAAGCTGCGGAGCTGTGAATCCGCAGGAGCTTGAGCATGTATGCGCAAAGGATAGGTTCATTCTTGATTTGATCCCTTATATGCTTGGCGTTAATTATCTCGATATTGACTGCATTGACGTTGTTTTTGGAATGGATTTTTCCTGTCGGGGCAATCATGATGAGATTATTGCTGAGGCGTTTTTAAATGATTCAGCTTTTAACAGCCTATTAGACTTACCCCAGAGCAAGGTGACAGAATTTTCCCCGATGATGACGGTGTCACTTTCAGAAGACAATCTGACGCAGGCGCGCATAAAAGTCGAATCGAAGACAAGCGTTTTTGAACCTGGTAAGCCAAAAGACAAAACCGAAGAGGCGATCAGCCTTTATGTTACGATCCGACAGTATCCGGCAAGTGATAAAAGGTTTGATTCGATAGCTTCTTTTGACAGACAGTATGAGATACTTGATAATTTGATGACGGAAAAAGTCATTGGCAGTTTTGTTAAGCCTTTAACTGATGTTATAGCACATAGGAATTTAAGTTAGTTGGGAGACGAATTTGATGGCGATTGAAGCAGGTATTAGTTCTTATAAGAAAAACAGAATTAAGCTGTTTATTGTTGCGTGTCTGGCTTTGACAGCGTGGTGCATTTATGACGGCTACTATAATCAGAAATGGATAGATAAGTATACTAATCCTGACGGAAGCCCGAAAACGTATCTTGTATTTAACCGCAGAGCACCGTATTTTTTAGTTTCAGGTGCGGTTTTGCTCGGCGTTTACCTTGCTTCGGTAGTCGGCAAAAAAGTCGTCGCAGATGAAGAAAAGCTCATAGTTGACGGCAAAACGATTAATTATGATTCGATAGTATCGCTTGATAAGACTCATTTTGATTCTAAGGGTTATTTTATTTTGACGTATGAAACTGCTCAGGGCAGTCAGGTTAAAAAGAAAATAAGTGATCTTAAATATGACAATCTAACACCGATTTTAGACCATGTTGTTTCAAAAATAAGTTGAAATTATTCAGTTAAAGCCTAAAATCCAATCGTTTGGCCACAATAGAGTGCCCTGGTGAGCTGTTGCGGTTTGTTTTTGGCAATATTTAAAACTAAGAGACTGGGAAAAATGAATTATTGTGTTACTGGTTTGCAGTGGGGTGACGAGGGCAAGGGTAAAGTTGTAGATATTCTTGCAGAAAAAACTGATATTGTTGTCAGGTACAGCGGCGGCGCAAATGCCGGCCATACTGTTGTTATTGGCGATACGAGATTCGCATTGCATCTTTTGCCGAGCGGCTCTGTCAGAGCTGATACTATTTGTGTAGTCGGCAATGGCGTCGTGCTTGACCCGGCGGGTGTGATAGTTGAGATAGAGACACTCAAGGAAAAGGACATCTCTCTTGATGGAAGGCTTTTTATCAGCGAAAATGCTCATGTTGTTCTCGATTATCATAAAGATGAAGACCGGCTTCGAGAAGAGTCACTCGGTAAGAATAAGATCGGCACAACCAACAGAGGTATTGGGCCTTGCTATTCAGATAAGATCGGCAGGAGCTATGCTATTCGTATGGCAGATTTTGCCGACCTTGACAGATTAAAAGAAAAGCTTAACAAGATCGTTGTGTATAAAAATAAATTGTTTGCTGCGTTGTATAAAGCTGAACCTATCAGTGCGGATGAAATTTTTGAGAAGTGCAAAAAATATGCTGAGGTATTTTTACCTTTCATTACCGATACCAGCGAATATCTTCATAACGCCATAAATGCCGACAAAAGTTTGCTCTTCGAAGGTGCTCAGGGCGCATTGCTTGACCTTGACCATGGTACGTTTCCTTTTGTAACCAGCTCAAATGCAAGTTCGCTTGGTATGCCAGCAGGTTGCGGCGTACCGGCAAAGTTCGTCGATGAATTTGTTGGTGTTATTAAAGCTTATTCTACAAGGGTCGGAGCTGGGCCTTTCCCAACGGAACAGAACAATGAGATCGGTGATACTATTCGTGAAAAAGGCCATGAGTACGGAACGACTACCGGCAGACCTCGAAGGTGTGGTTGGCTTGATACGGTTGCCTCGGCTTATAGTATTACCATAGGCGGGATCGATTCGGTTGTACTGCTGCATCTTGATACGCTTTCTGGTATGGACGAGCTGAAAGTTTGCAAAGCTTATAAGATAGACGGCAAAGAGACTACGTTTTTTCCGGCCAATGAAGCTAAGTTGAGCAAAGTTGAATGTGTTTACGATACATTAGCAGGTTGGGACGAAGATATCAGCGCAGTTGAGAAGTTCCAGGACCTGCCGGCAAATGCCCAAAAGTATGTTGAGGCAGTTGAAAAGCTGGTCGGTAAGCCAATAAAAATGATAGGTATTGGACCTAAACGCAGCCAGATGATAATCAGGTAGTGAATAATTTTGATGGTCTATACCCTTCAGGGTGAGAAATTTCCGCGAAGAAAGTTATAACATGTTGTTTAAAAGTTATTTACCCGCGGATAAACGGTAAAACTCAAGTGTGAGTAGTATAAATTGCTTTGGGTAGATTGAATTGACACAGAGAACCGAGATAAATTTAGTTAAAACAGCTGAGAGGCTTGGTGTAGCAGTTGAGCAGATGCCGCGTAATATCGCTATTATTATGGACGGCAACGGCAGATGGGC
>JAGLTN010000625.1 GCA_023135255.1 Planctomycetota bacterium | reverse complement strand
CGATGGCTAACTCAGGCCCAGTATATGTATCCAGACAGTTGTCCAAAAACGCAGGATCTTTTTGAGGCAGGACAAAAGGCTTTGTCGCGGCTCCCTGTTGGTCAATGTGGCAGATGTATGGCCGAGTGAAGGGACCCTTGCCTCTTTTGCTGCTGAAAACTATCCATCGGCTGTTAGCAGAAAAACTATGGTATGCGTCACTTTCATCGCTGTTTATATCCAATTTGCGAGCTTGGTATTTGCCATCGATTTTGGGTTCGGTGAGATCAATCAGATATAGATCGCTGCTTTTGCGAAATGCCGGGAAGCATCCAAATTTACACTGACAATACAGAAGCCAACGACCATCAGGACTAATACGGGGTAAAAGATTTGAACGTGAATTATCTTTCGCAGAGATGATGGTTTCAACGCAGCCCCACTGGTCTTTCCGGATATCATAGCTTATCCGTACCAAGTCATATTTAACATTTTGAAAACCGATCGGCGGCAGGTCATCATCTGCTTTCCACGTCAGCGGTGCTTTGCAGAAATAAAGATATTTACCATCCGGCGACCAGCTTGGGTACGTCTCAAGCACATCTTTGTCAGAAAAAGCATCGAATGTTTTTATCTTATTCGAATCGACAAGATAATATGCCATCATTGAGTCCATATCTATCGCATCACGGACTTCATTGTTTGCAGAGTGAAAAAACTGACGAACATTGTTGGCAGAAAACGCCAGGACTTTTCCACTTGGGTGCCATGCTGTGTAGGTAATTTTCGTTGCTATCTTCTTCGCGATGCCGTCTTTGATTAACAGCATACTGCTGCCGTACTCTCTGCTGCGAACCGAGAGAGTCATCGGATTAGATCTGCCGCTACAAAATGTATGACAGTTAACACATCCGGTGGTACCAAAACTGTGACTATTTAATACGCAGCTTTCTTTGTTGTTTTCGAGGTCGTATTGGTAAACACCGACTTTGCCGTTATAAAGATAATGAGTTGGGTGGTGCCTTCGGTAAAACAAATACCGATCAATCTTATTAGCGGATATTTTGTTGGTAATCGTCGGATATTCGAGCAAGCAATCTTTCTCGGCAATGGTAATATCAAAATACAAATCATTACCAATATTTTTACTAAGTAGCCTGTGCCATTTTTTCGGCGGGATCTTTATCTTGTTGCTTTTGCTGCGGATATTTATAGGGTCGCCGAGTTTGGAATGTATTTTGACTTTGTAAGATTTCGCTTCTTTTTCGATAATAAAATTCATAGGTGCGATATTAGCGGGGATGGTAACATTCGTATAATCCGGTCGAATCTGGATAGCATCTTTGACCTGCTTTGCGGAATCGGCGGTAGAGCTGACAGAAAGACAGCAAAGAAAGCTCAAAGCCACTGCTGCAAGTATCAGATATATGCTGATTCTAATTTTACTCAACTTTATCATTCTTCATCCCTGATCTGTTGAAAAGAAAATAAAACAGGTAGCTGTTGCCGTATTGGCCTTTAAGCTGATTAAACAGCAGCGTCTCATTTGACTGATGTGCAGAACATATACGACCGAAGTTTGCAAACCTCTGCTGAGCTTGCGGGCTTATCATTAGTGGTTTGCTCAAAGCTGGTTTTCTGCCTGTCTTGCGTTGGTAGATCAAAGCTGCGTCTTCAAAACATTGAGGCAATTTGGAATAGCTAAAAAATCTTATATAATTCATACTCTCCGTGAGTTTATCAAGCTGTTTGGTTAACAAGAACCAGCTCATCATATATTCGTATGCCATTCGATTATCGCTGCAGCTTTGCAGAAGATTACTGATCAATAGTTCAATGTCCTCAAGTTTTCTGCTGTAATCTTTTTTTGGCATTTTTTTTCGCCACTGCTGAATTTTTGCATCCGTCAGCAGAGCTGGATCGCTATTTAGCAAAGCCAGATATTTATCGGCAAAATCGTTAAAGAAAAAAGTTCTTTTGAGACAGTTGAGATATATCCTTGCGGCATCGGAGTTGTCTTTTACGAGATTTATCCATGCCAGGCGTTTGAGTATCATAGGCCTTTCACCAAAAGCATCGAGACAGTTGGTCCATTTGTGTTCTGCCATATTTATATAACCCAAGTCGAAATAAATATCGGCCTGCTTCCAGAATAGCTTGTGCTGGCCTTCGGTCTGCATAAACAAAACTGTCGGGAATTGATAAAACTCGAACATTTTATCAAAGAGTTTATCCTGATGATACAAAGCACGAGTAGCAGCGGAACTTAAGAACAGGCTATTAAGATTTTTTCCTGCAATATTAATAACTTTATCCCAATCCTGATAGTAGCTGTAATAATCACACTGATTTAACAACTTATTTTTTCTGTCGAATGATATGCCAACCGCTGCTGTTG
>JAGLTN010000624.1 GCA_023135255.1 Planctomycetota bacterium | reverse complement strand
CGGAGTCAGGGCTATGGGTGGATTAAATATGCGTAAATTCTACCAGCGCTCCAATTGTCGGGTCGTTGCTGTCTGTGACGTGGACTCCGATAAGAAGGTTGGTGAGGTAAATAAATATTATAAAAACAAAGACTGTAAGGGATATAATGATTACCGTGAGCTGGTTACCCATAAGGACATTGATGCAGTAATGATAGGCACACCTGACCACTGGCATGCGGCCATGGCTATTACCGCGGCAAGGAATGGCAAAGATATTTATTGTGAGAAGCCTTTAACCAATACTATTGCAGAAGGGCGCGCGGTTTGTGATGCGGTTGAAAAATATCAGACGGTATTGCAGACAGGCAGCCATGAAAGAAGCAATGACAGTGCACGTTTTGCCGCTGAGCTTGTGCTTAACGGTCGAATAGGAAAGTTGCACACAATCACAATTAACATGCCGGTTGATAATCAAATAGAAATTTCTGCTCAGCCTGTTATGAAAGTGCCTGATGGTTTTGATTATGATTTCTGGCTTGGGCCTACCAAATACATGCCTTATACCAGAAGACGGTGTCATTTTTACTGGCGGTATCAGCTTGCTTATGGAGGCGGAGAAATGACTGACCGCGGGGCACATATTATGGACCTTGCGCAGATGGCTAATGATACAGATGATACAGGTCCGGTAGAGATAAACGCAAGCGGACAGGCTCCGACTGATGGTTTGTTTGACACCTTCGATCGGTTTGAATTCGAATGCAAATATGCTAACGGCGTTCGGATGATAGGGCAAAGCTCCGGCGTGAGGGGTTTAAAGCTTGAAGGGGACAAGGGCTGGATATTTATTCATATCCATGGCGGAAGACTCGAAGCTGAACCTGCATCACTTTTAACAGAATATATAGGCCCAAACGAAAGGCACATGGGCAGAAGCCCTGGTCATCATCGCAATTTTCTTGATTGTGTTAAAACCAGACAAACGCCTTTGGCTTCAGCTGAGATCGGCCATAGGACAGGGACGATATGTCACCTTCTGAATATTGCAATGCTGACAGACAGAAAACTAAAATGGGACCCGCTCGCAGAGCAGATAACCAATGACGTTGCTGCCAACAGGATGTTAAGAAGAACCATGCGAAGTCCATGGAATTTTATATAGTGAAAGGGATTTTTTGATGGCATTATTACTTGGATACGATGTCGGCAGTTCTTCAATAAAGGCTTCATTGATCGATTCGCAGACAGGCAAGGTCATTGCTGATGCGACATCGCCTGACAAAGAGCTGGAGATAATTGCTCAAAGAGTCGGCTTTGCGGAACAGCACCCACAGACATGGTGGCAGCATGTTATTTTAGCAACTGCAATGATAAAAGAAAAAGCTAATTTGGTGCCTGGGGATATTAAAGCTATCGGTATTTCTTACCAGATGCATGGTCTGGTAGTAGTTGATAAGCAGCAGCAGGTTCTCAGACCTGCGATAATATGGTGCGACAGCAGGGCGGTTGAGATCGGTGAAAAAGCAGCAACCGATATCGGCAGAGATAAATGCCTGAAAAGTCTGTTTAATCTGCCCGGCAATTTTACAGCCTCAAAACTTAAATGGGTCAAAGATAACGAGCCTGATATTTATTCAAAGATCGATAAGGCAATGCTGCCCGGTGATTTTATCGCAATGAAAATGACAGGTGAGATTTCCACAACCACATCAGGTCTTTCGGAAGGGATAATGTGGGATTTTGAACATGACAGGTTAGCTGATTTCGTCCTCGATAATTATGGCATATCAAAAGACCTTCTGCCGAAAGTAAATCCAACATTTTCAAATCAGGGACAATTAACTGCCGCCGCTGCGGATGAGCTTGGTTTATGCAAGGGCATCCAGATAACATATCGAGGCGGAGATCAGCCTAATAATGCTTTGTCACTTGGTGTTCTTGCCCCTGGTCAGGTTGCCGTTACTGCAGGAACTTCCGGCGTTGTTTATGGCGTTAGTGACAAAAAAGATTACGATAAACAATCAAGGGTTAATACTTTTGTTCATGTAAATCACAGCGAAAAAGAAAACAGATATGGAGTGTTGCTTTGTGTTAACGGCACGGGGATTTTAAACAGTTGGCTAAAGCATAATTTTGCTAGTGACAATATCAGCTATGAACAGATGAATGAAATAGCCGCCACAGTTCCCATTGGCAGTGACGGGCTGGTTATACATCCTTACGGCAATGGTGCAGAAAGAACGCTCGGTAATAAAGATATCGGTGCTGCTGTTCATGGATGGAATTTTAATGTTCATAAGAAGGCCCATTTCCTTCGCGCTTCTCAGGAGGGAATTGTCTTTGCGCTGAATTATGGTCTTGAGATAATGAGATCAGTTGGTGTCAAAGCTGATAATCTCCGCGCAGGCCAAGCTAATATGTTCCTCAGCCCATTATTTGCAAAGGCTTTTGCTACTACTGCTGATTGTGTTGTTGAGCTTTATAATACCGATGGCGCACAAGGCGCAGCAAGAGGCGCAGGTATTGGCGCGGGTATATACAAAGATTATAAAGAGGCGTTTGCGGGCTTGGAATGTAAGCAGATTATTGAGCCTGAAAAGCAAGCGCGCGAAAGTTATAAAAATGCATACGAAAAATGGTTAAGTTATTTGATGACAATGGTTTAGACTTGCAATTCCGGAAAGTCAAATTATATATCAAGAAACCATGGCCCCAATACGTTTTTTAACGAACAGAATTGCCTCTAAGATGGTATAGTGGATAGTACTTAGCAAATAGTGACAAGCGGAAAACGAAATATTATTCTTTTTTTAGGAAAATCATGATGGGTTTTAAAGTCTCAAAGTTATCGGTGATATTAGTAGTATTATTTGCGGCAGGGGGTATTTTGCTTGTAGGTTGTGATAAAAAAAGCGAGGCTAAAAGCAGTTCTGATTCAAAGCAAAGCGGAACCTGCCCAGTCAAAGCTGCAACGACCTGCCAGGTAAGACAATCATGTGAAGCTAGGAAAGCATGTGATGTGGAAAAAGCTTGCGAAGCAAAGAAAATCTGTGAAACAAAGATAGCAGCCAATACTTGCCCATTAAAATCCGGCAAGAAGTTATCCTGCGAAGCAATAAAGGCATGTCAGGCAAATGAAGCATGTGATGCTAAGAAAGCGGCGGATGCTTGTCCTGTCGGTTGTAAGATGCCTTGCTGTATAGCTCAGAAGTAATAGATGAGTTACTATACATAATATTGAAGTTATCTTAGGCAAGACAATGGCAGAATATTTACGTTTTGCGGTATGTTATTGACGTGCTTTTAAAAGCTTTGGTGAATTTTAAACAGACATTTGGCTGAAAAATCGGCTAAATGCCTGTTTTTTTGTTTATTGTTAAAACAATCACATCAAATTGTGGTTTTGTGTCAAAAACAGCATTAAATATGACAAAAAAATGGATAGATTTGTTGCTTAATCAGCGGAAAAGTTGTATAAATACAGCTTTTAAGAGGTGGGTAGAATTGTAAAGAGATGTATGGTCAACATGGAATATTTTGAGACTTATACAGTTAAGTTATTTTGGTTTTTTATTAGAAAAAGGTAGAAATTATGACACGCAAAATGGTTACTATTGACGGTAATACCGCAATAGCTCATGTAGCGCATGCTACGAATGAGGTTATCGCGATTTACCCGATTACGCCGAGTTCACCAATGGGTGAGATAGCTGATGCCAAATCAGCGGCAGCTTTGCCCAATATATGGGGGACGATTCCTTCTGTTACTGAGATGCAGTCAGAAGGTGGTGCTGCTGGTGCTTTGCATGGTGCTTTAGCGGTTGGTGCTTTATCAACAACTTTTACAGCTTCACAGGGATTGCTTTTGATGATCCCGAATATGTATAAAATAGCTGGTGAGCTTACCCCGACTGTGTTCCACGTCTCAGCAAGGTCTCTGGCATGTCAGGCTCTTTCGATCTTCGGCGATCACAGTGACGTGATGGCTTGTCGACAGATCGGTTTTGCAATGCTTTGTTCGAGCAATGTTCAGGAAGTTATGGACTTTGCTCTCATCGCTCAGCAGGCAACACTGGCATCGAGAGTTCCTTTCATACATTTCTTCGATGGCTTTAGATCAAGCCACGAAATTCAAAAAGTCGAAGAGCTGACTTACGACGATATGCGTGCGATGATCGACAACGATCTCATCGCTGCAGTAAAGGCAAGGGCACTTAGTCCCGACCATCCTATGATCGGCGGCACCGCTCAAAACCCGGACGTCTATT
>JAGLTN010000623.1 GCA_023135255.1 Planctomycetota bacterium | reverse complement strand
GATAGTGATAACACCGCATCGCTTCGATTAGCCTTTCACACTTATTCGATATCAAAATCCTGCTGGTATTATCCCCCGCCTTCAATGCACGTCTAATAAGCTCTATCCCTTCGAGTATTTTACTCCTTCGATATTTCACAGCCACCCCCATGCTTCGCAATTCACGAACCGCGCTTGTGCCTGTAACATCATTAACACCCGCCCCCGCCGGGTCACAGAAAGTCGCCGTCATCGCATTTTCGCCGCAAACCGTCCGCCTCTTAATTTCCTCAGCATGAATATCTATCGTCGCTCTGCTTCTCTGGTATTCATCGATCACCCGGATCACACCATCACCATCAACCTGAATCCACAGGCAAACAAATGGGTTAATAAAACCAAAATCGAGAGTTCGATACAAAGGCAAAGTCGGGTCATAATCCAACTCGCGAACATGGCTGTCCACATCAAAATCATCGAACACAACATTCTCAAGGTTAGGCCTTTTGCACAACATCTCCGCCTCAAACCCTGCCCTGCTGGCCCTGCGCATCTGCGTTATACAGTCATCGATCTTGAAATACCCACTCGCATCTTTAGCCCTGCCCTGACAATCCGACCATAAACAACATTGGCTGCAAACCCTGTCCTTACATTTTTCAATTACTTCCCAGACACACCATTTAAAAATTTTGACATTGTTTTTTTCAGCCTGATTAACAACCTTCTGCATCAATCCGTAAGGCCTGTGCATAGTGCTTATCACTTCCAGAGCAGCTCTGATATTTTTACTGCTCATCGTAGTAAACTTGGCAGCTGAAAAAACATCCTCATCAAAAAGCTCAACTTCATCGCATCGCAGCTTATGAATATGCTGACCTCGAACGCTCCTCGCCGACTGCGTCAGCACCTCGACATTGGAACCATTATTAAAACTACAACTGGTTTTTAAAGCATCTTTCTGAAGAAACTGCTCAAAACCCCCACGCAAAAATACCTGCATATATTCATACATTCTGCTTGCCTGCAATGACGAACCGCCGAGTATCCTGACTTCACAGCCTGGTTTGAAAATGCAATCGAGAAGTGTCGCCACTGCCGCTAATTCTGTTTTGCCCCCCCCTCGATTCGCCCAGACAACAGCATCCGAATTCTCCCCGCCACAGTCAATAAAATCGCTCGAAAAGCAATGCCACAAATAATCCATCGGACTGCTGTGACCGCAGCAGATGACCTTATCCGGAATGCTGAGCCCAAGAAAAACTTTGACATAATCTCTCAGTTCAAGCTTGCTTAAAGGCCTCCTGAGCCTAAGCGATGAATACACATCCGACATCTGTAAATCAAAACCAGATTCCTCCAGCGCATCATAAGATAATTCCTCTTTCATCGTCCCCCCCTTTTAAAAATGATAAATACAAATATACTGATCCCAATTGGATTTTACCGTTTATCCGCGGGCAAATATACTAATCCCAATTGAATTTTACCGCTTATCCGCGGGTAACTAACTTAAAAATAACCAGTTACGGATTTATTCGCGGACATTTACTACCCTTAAGGGTATTATTAATTATCAAACGCTGTATCGAACACCATTGTCGAAGGGCTAAAGTCACAATCTCTAACAAACGCAAGAG